>JAFWUX010000062.1 GCA_017523995.1 Oscillospiraceae bacterium
CCGCTGCTGCCGAGAGAAGCTATCCTGTCCGATTAAGGATGAGATGCAGGATATCTATGCGTATCTTTCAGAATGCGATCATGTTATCATTGCATCGCCGGTGCATTATGCGGAATTGTCATCCGGTCTGCTGAAAGTCGCAAGCAGGTTTCAGATATACAGCTCTGCCTTGATATTTCGGCATGAAACGCTGCCGGTGAAAGCAAAACGCGCTGCTGTCATTCTTGCGCAGGGCGGCAGCGGCGGTGCGGAGCGTGCCTATGAAACAGCCCGTCTGATTTTTCAGAGTATCGGCATCAAAGATATCTATCCGTTTGTTTGCAGCGGAAATACTGACAGGCTGCCTGCGGCTGATAATGAAAAGGCAATCAGCGATGTACTGAAACTCGCAGAGTGGCTGAATACATTTGAAGACGAACAGAAGAATCATAGAGATACGCCGCAGGTCACATGGAGAAGTACACCGCAGGAGAAGATCGCATTATTCCGTTCGCTGTTTCGCGGTCGTGAAGATGTGTATGCATTGCGGTATGAGAATCCGAAAAACGGAAAGCACGGATATACGCCGGTCTGCGAGAACAAGTGGAAACCCGGCATCTGCGATATGCAGAAAACCAAATGTCCGAAATGCAAATATCGCCGGTTTGCGCCGCTGACCGATGATGCAGTTTTCAGGCATCTGAGCGGAAAGGACGCGCTTTGCCGGGATGTGATCGGAATATATCCGATGCTGTCGGACGAAACAACCTGTTTCCTTACGATTGATTTCGATGACGGCGACTGGCAGAAGGATATTTCTGCGGTCAGGACGGTTTGCAAAGATTACGGCATTTCATGTGCAGTTGAGCGCTCGCGTTCCGGAGAAGGCGGACATCTGTGGGTATTCTTTGATATGCCGATTCCTGCGGCAAAAGCGCGAAAGTTCGGAAGCGGATTGCTGACTGAAGCAATGAAGCAGCGCCACGAAATCAGATTTGATTCCTATGACCGGATGTTCCCGAATCAGGATACCATGCCTGTCGGCGGATTCGGCAATCTGATCGCACTGCCGCTGCAAAAGCAGGCTGTGAAGCGCGGAAATTCCGTTTTTGTCGATGAATACTTTATGCCATACCATGATCAGTGGGCATTTTTGTCCGGTGTTCAGAAAATACACGAATCAGATATAGATGCCGCGATTGAAACGCTGTGCCATCAGTCCGAATTGGGCGAATTATATCAGGAGAAACCGGAACAGACGAGTGAGCCGTGGAAACTGATTCCGCAGGACGAGAATTATGTACTGCCGAAAACACTTCAAATTGTGCTTGCGAATATGCTGTATATTCCGAAAAACGTTCTGCCGCAGAATGCGCTGAATAAAATGAAGCGCCTTGCCTGCTTCAAAAATCCGGATTTCTACAAGGCGCAGGCTATGCGAATGACAACCTACGGAAAACCGCGTATCATCAATCTTTCAAGCGAAGATGAGAAATATCTGATGCTGCCGCGCGGTTGTCAGGATAGTTTAACTGCATTTTTGTTTGAACACGGCTGCAAGCCTGAGATTGACGATCAGCGCGTGACCGGCAAACCGATTGATGTGCAGTTTCAGGGTGAACTGCGCCCTGATCAGCTTGAGGCGGTGCAGACACTTTTGCAATATGATACCGGTGTATTGGCAGCAACAACCGCATTCGGCAAAACCGTCGCAGCAATCGGACTGATTGCTGAGCGAAAAGTCAACACACTGATTCTGGTACATACGCAGGCACTTTTGCAGCAATGGAAAAAGGCACTGGAGCAGTTTCTCTTTATCAATGCGCAATTACCGGAGCAGCCGGTCAAACGCGGAAGAAAGAAGCAATGTTCTCTGGTCGGGCAGCTCGGCGGTTCAAAGAATACGCTGTCCGGCATTGTTGATATTGCGATCATGCAGTCGCTGATCACAGATCATGAAGTGAAGCCGCTTGTTAATAACTACGGGATGATCATTGTTGACGAATGTCATCATGTTTCTGCAGAAAGTTTTGAACGTGTGCTGAAAGCTGTCCACGCAAAATATGTTTACGGACTGACCGCGACCCCGAAGCGCTCCGACGGGCATCAGCCGATTATCTTCATGCAGTGCGGTGCGATCCGGTATTCTGCCGATGCGAAGGATTATGCGACGAAGCACGGATTTTTACATATTCTGGTGCCGCGTTTTACAAAGTTCCGCACGGATATTTCTGACAATAAGCCGACAATTACGGAAGTATACAAGCAAATTACAGAAAGCAAATACCGTAATACTCTAATTGTCAATGATGTAATAACAGCCGTCCAGAGCGGTAAAACGCCGATCATTATATCAGAACGCATGACGCATATCCGGCGGTTTGCAGAAATGCTGACCGGTGCAGCAGATCATGTGATCGTGCTCAGTGGTCAGGGTACAGCAAAGACAAAACGGGAACAACTTGAACTGGTACGCGCCATTTCCAAAACAGAATCTATGATCATTCTTGCAACAGGCAAATACGCCGGAGAGGGCTTTGACGAGCAGCGGCTGGATACGCTGTTCCTTGCAATGCCGATTTCATGGAGCGGAACGCTGTCGCAGTATGTCGGTCGGCTGCACCGTGATTATCCGGGCAAAAGCAGTGTGATGATCTATGATTACGCGGATATTCATGTGCGAATGCTTGAAAATATGTATAAGAAACGGCTGCGCGGATATGCAAAGCTTGGGTATGCACCTACGGCGGTTCATCAGGACGGATTCCAGACCATTTACACGGAACATTACGAAAATGATCTGTTCAGAGATATCGCCGCCGCAGAAAAATCCGTAGTTGCGGCAGGCGCATATTTCATTTCCGGAAAACTCAGTATGCTGATTCACGCGGCCGATCAATGCAGAATGAACGGTGCAAAAGTGGTCATTATAACGAAGAAAGCCGATAATATTTACGCAGAGAGAATGCATCAGATGATGGTGGCACATGGTGTTGAACATCACATCAAAAACAAAATCCTAAGCAGTTTTGTTGTGATCGACCGGAAAACAGTCTGGTATGCCAGCGGCGAACTGTTCGGAAATATCGGGGATGATTGTGTGCTGCGAATCGAGGATGAGGTGCTTGCAGGGGAATTGACTGAAAGCATCCATGAGTTCCGTGTTCAGTGATGGCGCTTTGCACTAAGACTGCTTCGCATAATTCTCCTGAACCTGCAAACAATATCTACAGCAGTATTCTGCAAATAATTTCGAAATAGGAGAAAAGAGTAATATGAAAGCAACAGGAATCGTCAGGCGAATTGATGATCTCGGTCGGATCGTCATACCGAAA
>JAFWUX010000002.1 GCA_017523995.1 Oscillospiraceae bacterium
CAATGGCTCATATTGCGGAAATCCTGAATGCGGAGAAAATCCCGTCGCCGTCTGAATACTACTATGGAAAAATCGGCAAGCCCAACCGAAAATCTGTAGCCAATCTCTGGTGCAGAACATCTGTCAGGCGAATCCTGAAGAATCCGATCTACATCGGGACAATGGCGCAGCTTCGCACCACAACGGTCAGTTACAAGAATCATAAGGTAATCCGCAAAAACAAAGAAGATTGGATCACGGTCGAGCATAACCATGAGCCGATTATCTCACAGGAGCTGTGGAATAAAGTGCGGGAATTGGACGAGTCCGTAAGCAAAGGAAAGCGCGACAGCTGCGGAAATGTCGCGTTGTTTTCGGGAATGCTGTACTGTCAGGACTGCGGCTACAAAATGAAGAAAATCTGGCTTAATCGGAAAAAGGGCGATATCGGTTATTCCTGCGGGTATCGGGCACGGTTCGGAAAAGAATTCTGCTCCACACATACGATCAGGGAATCAGCGCTGGCAGCTCTGGTAATCGAGGATATTCAATCCAAGCTGCGGTTGATTATTGACGAGGACAAGGCAAGAAAACAGTTTCTTGAAAAGAAGTCCGGTGTCCGATCTTCTCAGACTGCAAGTGATACAAAGCGAAAGCGTGAGATTGAACATCGTCTTGCCGAGCTGGATACTCTGACACAGAGCGTGTATGAGAATATGGTGCTCGGCAAGATTCCAGAGGATGTTTGCGTGAAGCTGCTGGGAAAATACCAAGAGGAGAGCAAAGCCTTGCAGATTGAGGAGGATACCGTTCAGGAACGGCTTGATGCGGTCAATCAGGATGAACAGGATGTGGATGAGTTTATCCGCCGGCTGAAAAAATATGCTGGGGTTGAGGTACTAACCCGTGAAATGCTCATTGAACTGGTAGAATACATCACGATTGAAGATATCCCTGAGAACCGCAATACGCCGAGAAAAGTCCACATCTACTACAAATTCCTTGACAAAGCTCTTCCCAACAGGCACAATGCGAAGTTTTAAGTATGTATTGACACATCTCCATTTGAACTGTTTACACCTTAAGAATCCCTTATTTTGTGAGTTGAGAATTTCAACGTATTTACATTACTTTTCTTATAGTGGGATTCCAAAGGGATAGCATCCCTTTGGCGGGGTATGGGGCAGCGCCCCATTATAATCATCGCGCAGCGATACCTTTATCGACAAGCTGAAGCCGCCCAATTCTGTATCATTGAGCGGCTTCATTCTGTTTATGCATAAAAGCGGGATTCCAGAGGTTTACTGACCCTTTGGCGGAGTCTCATGATAGACCTTATTTCTCCTCTTCTTTTCTGCGGAGGACGCCGGAGCCTGCGACTGCAGCGGAACCTGCGCCGAGCAGGAGCAGTGCGGCTGCCAGTGCAGCGGCGGTGCCGAGGGAGTTGTTGCCGGTCTGCGGGAGATTGACCTCGCCGCCCTTGCTGTCCTTGCCGATGCCGGTATCCGGATTGACTGTGTAGGTATCGAGCACCTTGCCGGCTGCATCTGTGATCTCAATGGTGACGGTGCCGTCTGCGTTCTCCTTTGCAGCGGTGTTTGCAGGCGCCTTGCCGTTCTTGGATTCGTAATCCTTGGAAGCCATCTTTTTCAGGTCGCTGACGGAATACTTCTTTGCAGCGGTCTGCGGTGCGGTGGTCTCGGTCGCTTTTGTCTCAGTGGTCTGTGCAGCGGTTGTCTCGCCGGAGGTGACTGCGGTTGTCACGGTTGTTGTGGTTGTTGTCTCAGAGGATGCGGATTCCGGTGCAGTGGTCTCTGCCGGTGTGGTGACTTTTTCCGCGGTGCCGTAGAACTCGTCAAAATACTTGCTGATGTTTGCGAAGTTATAGGTCTCGGAGAAATCCTTGCTGCCGTCCTCGAGATACTTCACGTTCTCATAGTGCGGCTTGATGCCTGCATCAATGCTCTTGCCTTCCTGATCGAGCAGTGTGGTGCCGGTCGAGATTGCAAACGGAATGCCGTCCGCAGTGACATGATATTCCACAGCGCAGGCACCGCCGCCGCTCTGCTCGCCCATCAGCAGAATGCCGTTATCCTTTGCGAGCGAGGGCATCCAGTTGCCGCAGGAGAAGGAACACTGCGAGGTGATGATGCCGTAGCGGAGATCGGGCTTGAATGCCGCATCCTTTTCATCAAATGCCTTGTCCAGATTCTTATCGACCTTGAAGGGCTCATCCGCCATTTTGCCGAGGGTGTTGTCTGCCATCACAACATGGTCAAGTCCTGTCATAATGTTCATCATATACTGAACAACCAGTGTGATGCCGCCGACATTCGTACCGAGATCAACCACGAAATTCTTGATTGCCGGATTTTCGTCGGCTCTGCGGACTGCCTGATAGAACGAGGTCAGGACATCCTGCGGCAGTTCGCCGTCTTCCAGATAGTAGCCCTTCCAGCCCTCAGCGGAGACAACGAACTGCTCGAAGGAGAAGATTGCGGTATCGCCCTTTTCGATGTAGAATGCGCCGGGCATTTCCTCTGTGTAATCAGCACCTTCGTTTTCCAGCATTGCCTGTCTTGCTGCGTATACGGAATTAACGGTTATTCTTGAAATATACTGATCACCGACGTAGTCAATGGAGTTTTCGAGATTCAGATTGTAGGTTGCAGCCTTCTCACGGAACTGAGCGATATAATCCTGATTGCTCAGCGGGGCTGCGGTAAATGTGGTATGACCGCCGTCCCAGAGGTAGCCGTTCAGGAGGTCAATGCCGACCGAGTAATCCATCAGGCTTTCGGAGTTCAGCAGTTTCTTGATGTAGCGCGTGGAGTCATTTCCCTCGGAGAGCATGCCGTCCAGACCTTTTTCACGCATCAGCTCGGTGTAGGGCGATCTGCCGGGGAAACCGTAGTACAGGTCAAATGCAAAGCACAATTCATCGTAGTTGTACTTTACGAAATCGGCAGGTCTGCCGTTCTGATACTGCTCGACCAGCGCGCTTGCGTGCTCCGGCGAACGGGCAATCAGATAGTTCATAAAGTTCGATGTCAGATCCTTGCCGAAGATCAGCGTGTTTTCCATATAGCTTGCGTTGCGCATGCCGTGATAGAACATGTCGCAGAGTGTCGGCAGCGGGCACCAGAGATCGTCTCCGCTGCTGCGCAGGTCGATGTTATATTTTGCGAGGTCGAGCGAGAGTGCGGTCTTGTCATCTGCGTGATCTTCTGCATCATCCGCCTCCTGCACAAAGAGGTGCTGGGTGTAATCCGAACCGTCATGATTCTCCAGCGGCTCAAGGAAGGTCGGTCTGTCCTCGGCAGTGACGGTATCCTTGACGGTATCGAACACGCCGGTTGTGCCGTAGGGGACTTTGACGTCAAAGACGCCGTCGCCGCGGTTTGTGATCTCGAGCGTATCGTCAACCCAGAGCGTATAGTAGTCGCTGAGCTTAACATAGGGCACGTTCGGCAGATCTTCATAGAAGCGGCAGTCAATCGCGGAGACATCCTCCGGCGAATAGTGCAGCACAGGGAGCTGCGCTGCGGTGAAGTCTGCTTCGGCGGCGTTCTCCGCCTCTGCTGCGAATGCGGTCATGCAGGGCATTGCTGCTAAGATTGCAAGTGCCGAGATTCCTGCAACGGTTTTGGTGAAAACTTTGGACATACGTTCCTCCTGATAAAATTGAAATTATAGAGTGGCGATTGTAAAATCTTAAACATCGGTATTGATTTTACGAACACTCGTATTATAACACTCTGCGCATGCAAAAGTCAAGTGAAGATGTGTTAAGGTCGGCTAAGGTTATCTTAAGACAGCGAAAAATGCCCGTATCAGCCCGAAAATGTCTGCTTGACAAAAAAGCGTTTTTGCAGTATACTATATACTGTATTGTTATGCGAGCATGCATGACTGCCATTATTTTCTGAAACGAAAGGAATCCTGAATACTATGGAATGGACAGGTCTCAACGAGCTGCGCGAAAAGTATCTCTCTTTCTTTGAGAGCAAGTCGCATACCCGTATGGACAGCGCATCTCTGATCCCGAAGGGCGATAACTCCCTGCTTCTGATCAACTCCGGCATGGCGCCGCTGAAAAAATACTTCCTTGGACAGGCGGTTCCGCCCAATGTCCGCGTGACCACATGTCAGAAATGCATCCGCACACCGGATATCGAGAGCGTCGGCAAGACCGCCCGTCACGGCACATTTTTCGAGATGCTCGGCAACTTCTCCTTCGGCGATTATTTCAAGCATGAGGCGATTGCATGGGCATGGGAATTCCTGACCGGCGTGCTTGCAATCCCGCCCGAGAAGCTCTGGATCACCGTTTTCGAGAGCGATGACGAGGCGGAGCAGATCTGGGAGAAGGAGATCGGCATTCCGCATGAGCGCATCATCCGTCTGGGCAAGGCGGATAACTTCTGGGAGCACGGCTCCGGTCCCTGCGGCCCCTGCTCGGAGATTCACTTCGACCGCGGCGAGGCTTACGGCCCGTTCGAGAGCTTTGAACAGGCAAGCGACTGCGACCGCGTCATCGAGATCTGGAACCTCGTGTTCTCGCAGTTTGACAGCGACGGCAAGGGTCACTATGCCGAGATGAAGAACAAGAACATCGACACCGGCATGGGTCTTGAGCGTCTCGCATGCGTCATGCAGGGCGTGGACAACATCTTCGAGGTTGACACCGTCCAGAACATCATGAAGCATATCTGCAAAATCGCAGGCATTGATTACCACACCAATGACAAGACCGACGTTTCGCTGCGTGTTGTCACCGACCACATCCGTTCGACCGTGTTCATGATCGGCGACGGCATCACACCGGCAAATGACGGCAGAGGCTATGTCCTCAAGAGACTGCTCCGCAGAGCTGCGCGTCACGGCAGACTGCTCGGCATCAATGAGCCGTTCCTCTATCAGGTCGCGGAGACTGTCATTCACGAGAATTCATCTGCATATCCGGAGCTGAAGGAGAAGCAGGAGCTCATCACAAAGATCATCCGTCACGAGGAGGAGAGCTTCGCCCGCACGATCGACCGCGGCACCGAGCTGCTCGTTTCCTCGATCAAAACACTGAAGGCATCCGGCAGCACCGTCATTGACGGCGAGACGGCATTCAGCCTCAGCGATACCTACGGCTTCCCGATCGACCTGACCATCGAAATGGCAGAGGAACAGGGCATGACCGTTGATGAAGAAGGCTTCCGCCGCTGCATGGATGAGCAGAAGCAGCGTGCAAGAGCAGACCGCGCGTCCAAGGTCAAGACCTCGTGGGGCGGCGATGCGGCTGTTCCGAAGGGACTCCCGAAAACCGTATTTACCGGCTACACCGAGACCGAGGGCGAGGCAAAGATCATTGCAATCCTCTCGGACGGCAAGGCTGTGGATACACTCGAAGCAGGCACCGACGGCGTCCTGATCCTTGACCGCACACCGTTCTATGCTGAGAGCGGCGGTCAGGTCGGCGACAGCGGCGAAATCTCTGCAGACGGCACATTCTCCGTCGGCGATACCCAGAAGGGCGGCGACGGTCAGTTCCTGCACATGGGTACGATGGAGCAGGGCACGCTCAGAGTCGGCGATACTGTCACCGCAAAGATCGACGTCAAGCGCCGCAAGGCGATCATGCGCAACCACACCGCAGCGCATCTGCTGCAGGCTGCACTGCGCAAGGTGCTCGGCGACCATGTCCATCAGGCAGGTCAGCTGGTCAATGCAGAGCGCTGCCGCTTTGACTTCTCGCACTTCTCCGGCATGACCGCGCAGGAGCTCCAGCGTGTTGAGGAGCTGCTTAATGCAGAGATTCTGAACGCACTGCCGGTTTCCACCGAGGAAATGCCGATTGACGAGGCAAAGAAGCTCGGCGCGATGGCACTGTTCGGCGAAAAATACGGCGATGTCGTCCGCGTTGTCCGCGCAGGCGATGAGTCGATCGAATTCTGCGGCGGTACGCATGTCCGCAACACCGCAGAGATCGGACTCTGCAAGATTCTTTCGGAAAGCTCCGTTGCGGCAGGTGTCCGCAGAATCGAGCTCGCAACCGGCGAAAATGTCCTGAAGCTCATCCGTGAGCAGGAGAACACCCTCGCAGAGACCGCACGCATCCTCAAGGTCACGAATCCGGTCGAGCTGCCGGAAAAGGCAACTGCAATCGTCAATGAGACGCGCAATCTGAGCCGCGAGGTCGAATCGCTGACTGCAAAGCTTGCAAACAGCCAGATCACGGACATCTTCTCCGGCGCAAAGGAGATCAACGGCGTCAAGATCGTTTCCGCAATGCTGACCGACGTCAAGCCGGATGCACTGCGTTCGCTCGGCGACCAGATCCGCGATGAGGAGGAAAACGTCATTGCCCTGCTCGCAGGCGTCAACGGCGAGAGCGGCAACTTCTGCTGCGTCTGCTCCAAGAGCGCGGTTGCAAAGGGTGCGCACGCGGGCAAGATCATTCAGCGTGTTGCAGCGGTCACAGGCGGCAAGGGCGGCGGACGTCCTGACAGCGCAATGGGCAGCATCGGCAAGAGCTATATGGTCGATGAAGCACTTGGCATGCTCCAGAGCATTGCCGGCGAATTCCTGAAATAATCGGTATATGACGGATGCCGGAGCACCGCAGGCGTTCTCCGGCACCGCTGAAAAAGGAGGATCACTATGGATTGTCTGTTCTGTAAGATCATTGCCGGAGAGATTCCGAGCACCAAGGTTTATGAGGATGAATATGTCTACGCATTCAAGGACATCAATCCGATTGCACCGCTGCACTATCTGTTTATTCCGAAGCAGCATATTTCCGGCGCATCCGCGATCACCGAGGAGAATGCCGAGGTTGTCGGCAAGATTTTCACGGCAATTGCAAAGGTCGCTGCACAGGAAAAGCTGGATTCCGGCTTCCGTGTCATCACAAACTGCGGTAATGATGCCGGTCAGACCGTTCCGCACCTGCACTTCCACCTGATTGCAGGTCAGAAAATGGGCTGGTCTGCCGAACAGGGTGTGTGAAGAACACTGAAACACGGCAGGCGAATGCTTCGCCGGTTGTTTCGGGGGTTCCGCATCAGATGAAACGAGCCGGCAGCAGGACCTGTCTTCGCGGCGTGGAATGCTTCACGCTCGCATGGACCGCAGGCCTGCTGGCGGCTTTTCTGTTTGATATCCGCATTGCGCTGTTTCTTGCGGCGGCGGGCATTTTCGTGATGCTGCGCCTGACCGCAAAGGAGCGCATTCTGCTGCTGCTCGGGGCGATACTCGGCGCAGCGCTCTGGTTTACATATGATGCCGCCGTGCGCAGACCGCTTCTTGCGCTGGACGGAAAACAGGTGATCTGCACCGGAAAAGTCACGGATATCCGCATGCTTTCCGGCGACCGTGCCGTCTATACGCTGCGGACAACGCTCAGCGGTCACCGTGTTTCGCTGGATTGGTACGCAGAGGCAGGCACGGCGCCGCAGGAGATCGGTTCGGTTGTGGCGCTTGACGCCGCACTGACAAAGATTCAATCAGATTACCGGTATCACACGGCAGAATATCAGGCGGGCAAGGGCAGATATCTGCGAATCTACAGGGCAAAGCTGCTCCGGACGGAGGATGCGCCCGTCTTTTATCCGCCGCGGTTGCTCCATGCTTATCGGCAGTATATCACGGGACGGATCACCGCCGCAATGCCGGAGGCAGACGCCGGTCTGCTCTGCGCGATGCTGTTCGGCGACAAGCGCATGCTCTCCGATGACACCGCGGATGCGTTCCGTGCAGCGGGGCTTGCACATGTCACGGTTGTTTCGGGGCTGCATCTGGTATTTTTCTGCAGTGTCCTCGCGTGGATTCTGCGCCGGATGCAAGCATCTGCAAGGTTTGTCTGTCTGGCGCATATTCCGGCGATTCTGCTGTTCATCGTGCTCGCCGACCCCTCAATTTCCGAGGTGCGCGCTGCCGTCATGCTGATGCTTTCGCAGTCGGCGGTGCTGTTCGGGCGGCGGAGCGATACTTTGCGTTCGCTCTGCATCGCGATGTTTCTCTGCACGGTCACCGCGCCGTATGTAATCGGCTTGGTGTCCTTCTGGCTTTCGGTCTCGGGCGTGTTCGGGATCGGTGTGCTGGCGCCCTATCTGACAAAGCATGTGCAGGGCAGCCGGCTCAAAAAGGATTTTCTCAGTCTCTGCTGCGTTTCGGCGGCGATTTTTCCGGCTTCGGTGCTGCTCTGCGGGGAATCCTCGCTGCTGGCACCGGTCAGCAATCTGCTGATTCTGCCGCTCTGCGTCGGGGTGATCTGCTTCGGATTCTCGCTCCTGCTCACGGGCGGTCTGACGGGATTTCTGCTGCCTGCTGCAGGGCTGTTCTGCCGCCTGATCCGGACTTCTGCGGCATTTGCGGCACGCCTGCCCTTTTCGCATATTGTGACCGGCGAATCCGCATTCCGGATGATGCTGATTTTTGCATCCGCGATGCTGCTGTATCTGATGTTTGCGGGAATCCCGCAGAAACCGCTCGCCGCAGCGATGCTCTGGACGGCGGTGCTGCTTGCCGGATTTCCGGTGCTGCTGCAGCTCCGCACGATGCATGAGCTGCGGATCGCGGTACTCGGCGGCAGCAAAGAGCGGACGCTCGTGGTCTCGGTCTCCGGCGAAACATTCGTCGCCGATCTCACGGATGCGCCGCACAATGCGCAGTATGCGTCACGTTTTCTCGATGATTACGGGCTGTCCGCGGATGTGCTGATCCTCAGCGGCATGCGTGCAGCGGCGGGCTATGATGCAGCGCTCGCCCCTGAACGGGTGATGTTCCGGCATACAGAAAGCTGGCGCGAAGACAGCCGGATCTGCGGCACGGAGCCGACATTCTGCGATGCGGGTGCGGTCACGCTTTCGGGCGATGATTTCACGCTGATGATTTCGGATGAGACAGCGGCGGTGCAATGGGGCGCGCAGCAGATCATCATCTGCAAAGAGGACGAAACACCGCCCGCGGATGCAGATGCCGTCATCCGGTACGGCGATGCAGCCGGATACACTGTGACAATGAACGGCAGGGAATCGCAGGGGGAGAATCTGCTTCTGCGCTTTGCAAAGGACGGCGGCGCTGCGGTTTCCCCTGCCGGATAGGATTGCTTATGCTGATACTGATTACGGGCGCTTCTCACACGGGAAAGACACTGCTGGCACAGAAGCTGCTTGAAAAATACCACATTCCGTATCTTTCCGAGGATCATCTGAAAATGGGGCTGATCCGGAGCGGTCAGACCGCCCTGACACCCTATGACGACGATGCACTGACGGAATATTTATGGAGCATTGTGAAAGAAATGATCAAAACGGCGATCGAGAATCAGCAGAATCTGATTGTCGAGGGCTGCTATATCCCGTTTGACTGGCAGCAGAGCTTTGATGCTGCATATCTCAAGAAAATCCGGTATGTCTGTCTGGTGATGAGCGAAGCCTATATCCGCGCACATTTTGATGCGATTACCGGATATGAGAACGCGATCGAAAAACGGCTGCCGGATCCGGAAATCACCGCGGAAATGCTGATCCGCGAGAATCTCGATGTACAGCGGCAGTGCAGACAATCCGGACTTGACTATATCCTGATTGATCGGGATTACGATATAGATGCGATTGCCGCTGTGATCTGATCACATATGACAGAACGGAGCTGACCGGCATCCCCTGCCGGATAAGGAGCGGATATGGAATTTACGGAGCTGACCGACCGGCAGCGCAGGCAGATTCTTGGTGCGATTGCAGGTACATTTTTTCATCCGGATTCGATGTATGTCGGGAACACGCTGGATCTGCTCTCGGCGCTGTATGATCCGGAAACGGGCTATGCGCTGACACAGCATTATTATGTGGGGCCGATCGTGACAAAAGATGCTGCGGAGGAGGGCTTTCTGCTCCTGCATGACGGCTGCGTCCGGATGCTTGCGCGGGCGGATTGTCCCGATGCGCTCCGGCAGATGATTGAAATCTATCAGACGCGCAGCCGCGAGCGCAATGCCTTTGACAGCGATCTGCTCTCCCGATATGCGCTGACGGATGCGAACGGGGAACCTGTCCGGACGGGAGCCGGATATCTTGCGTGGTTTTTGCAGTCCTATACGCCGGTGCCGGATGAGCGTATGGCTGAGCCGGTGAAAAGACCGGAGATCAGCGCGCCTGATGCGGAACCGGACATGATCACAGCAGAACAGCCGGATGACGCGCTGCATCTGCTTTTAGAAAGACAGCGCAGCGGCAGACTGCCGGTGAAGCCTTTGGCGCTGACGGTCAGCCTTGTGCTGATTCTCGCCGGTTTGCTCATGATGCTGACTGCATTTCTGCTGCAAAGCGGTAATATCATAAACTGAAATACAGAACGGAGGTGTCCTGAAATGGCAAGACTTGCAGCAAATGAACTGCTGCGCGGGATCGGCTCGGAAAATCCGCCGCAGCTCGTTTTCCTTTGCGGTGAGGACACGCTGACCGTCGCGCAGACGGAAAAGAAAATCCTCAAAAAGCTGACGGACGGCGATGCGCTCTCCGACACCGCCTTTGACGGGCAGGATGTCGATCTGGACCGGCTTGCCGATGCCTGCTCGTTCTGTCCGATGTTTCAGCCCTACAATGTCATTTTAATCCGCGATTTCGATGCAGATGTACACAATCCTTCGGTGATTGACACGATGCTCGAAATCTTCGGGAACATCGCGCCGCGTGCGGTTGTCCTGATTGTCATGCGCGCGCTCCCCTGCTATGAGATCAAGCGGAATGCGCCGGTCTTTCTGCCGAAGTATAAAAAGCTGATGTCCTTCTTTGAAAAGCAGGGCGTGCTGTGCATCTGTGAAAAGCAGGGCGCATTTCAGCTTGCAAAGGGGATTCAGGACCGCGCCAAAAAGGCGGGCTCCGAGATCAGCCGGCAGCTTGCGGAGGAGCTTGCAAACCGCTGTCTCTGCGATTCGACGCTGATCGACTCGGAGATGAAAAAGCTGCTCGCCTGTGCGGACGGCGGCGAAATCACAAAGGATATGCTCGATGATCTGACGGCGGCACTGCCCGATGCGGATGCGTTCCGGCTTGCGAGAGCGGTCACCGGCGGAAACGGCACGGCGGCATTCCGGCTGCTCCGCGATCTGACGGCAAAATCCGAGGATTCCAAAACGATTCTCGGGCTGCTTTCCGTCCTCAGCACAACCTTCATCGACCTTTATCGCGCAAAGCTCGGACAGGGCGCCGCCAAGCAGACGGAAGTCATCGCGGCGGATTTCGGCTACCCGAAGAACCGCGAATTTGCCGTGCGCAATGCCATGCGCGACTGCGGCGGCATGACGGTTCCGCAGCTCCGCACCTGCATCCGGATTCTGCGTGAGACCGATAAAAGCTGCAAATCGACGCGCACCGCACCGCGGCTGCTGCTCGAACAGGCTGTTGTCCGGATGCTGCATGTCCGGCGCGACGGCACAGAGGCTGCCGGATGAAGCCGCGCCGCAAGATCACCCCGGCGATTGTTGTCGAGGGAAAATATGACAAGATCCGGCTGGAATCCGTTGTGGATGCAGTGATTCTCGTGACGGGCGGCTTCCGTATCTATCACAATGAGGAGCAGCTCGCACTGATCCGCTACTACGCCGAAACAACCGGTATCGTAATCCTGACGGACGCCGATGCCGCCGGATTCCAGATCCGCAGCTATCTCAAAAGCACGATCCGCACCGGCACAATCTACCATGTCTATATTCCGGGCATTCACGGCAAGGAGCACCGCAAGCGGCTGCCCTCTGCGGAAGGTCTGCTCGGCGTTGAGGGCATGGATTCCGAAACGCTGATGTTCGCGCTGGAGCGCGCAGGCGTCTTTGAGGCGCAGCCGCGCAAACGCGGAGACATCACCCCCGCGATGCTTTACGCCTGCGGTCTGACCGGTGCGCCGGACTGTACGGCGCTGCGTGCGGAGCTGCTTTCCGCGATGCATCTGCCGCCGCATCTTTCGGTCAAGGGGCTCTGCGAGGTGCTCTCGACCATGACCGATGCCGACGGGCTCGAAGAACTGCTGGCGCATTATCTGCCGGCGGAGCAGGAGGAGGCGGTTCCATGACATTTGCCTCGCTGCCGATGATTCTGTTTGTCCTGCCGCTGTTCGTAATCCTGACGGCGATTGTGCCGGTGCAGTGGAAAGCGGGCGTGCTGGCACTCGGCGGACTTGCCGCAGTCTGGATGACGGGCGGCTTTCCGGCGCTGATTCTGCTGCTGATTTCGGTCAGTGCAACATGGCTGATAATCCGCCTGCAGCCGAAAAAAACGCAGGCGCATCATCACCGCGCGGAGCTCTGGCTCTACACCGGCATCGGGATACAGGCGGTGCTGCTGCTGCTCGGCAGATTCATGCTCAGTGATATGGAGCTGGTGCCGCTGCTGATCTGCGCGATGCAGGGCGCGGAGTGCATGTCCGAGCATGCAAACAACCGCTTCCGGATTCCGGCGCTGTTCCCGTTTTTCTGTTATCAGTGCGATCTGACGCGGCTTCCGGCGGGACCGGTGCTGAGTTACAACACGGCGGAGCAGCTGCGGACAGAGTACAAGGTCACGCCGGAGCGGATCGGTTCCGGCGCATCGCGGTGCATCCGCGGATTGTTTCAGCTTGTCTGTCTCGGTCTGCCGATGTACACCATGCAGGAGACCATGCTGACAGGGACCGTTCTGCGTTCCGCCTCGGATGCGGTGCTTGCCGCGCTGAGCTTTTATTTCTGCCTCTATTACGGGCTGAAGGGCACGGCGCAGATCGGGCAGGGGCTTGCGCAGATGCTTGGCTACTGCTATCCGGACAGCTTCACGAATCCGGTGCTTGCAGATTCGCTGCAGGATTTCCGCAGGCGCTTTCTGACGCCGCTCTATGACTGGACAGAGCGCGTGCTGCATCCCGCAGAGGGCACCGATGCCGCCGGATATTTTGCGCGGATGGCACTGCTGCTCGGCGGGCTCGGCATCGTGTTCGGGCGGGGCGGCTCCGGTCTGCTCTGGGGCGTGCTGGCGGCGCTGCTCCTGACGGCGGAGTATGTCTACCGCGGCAAAAAGCATTTTACGATGCCGCTGCAGGCGCGCAGACTGTTTGTTGCAGCGGCGGTGATCTTCGGCATGGGTCTGCTGCGCAGCCGCAGCATCAACGAATGCTTTTCGTTTTATGCGGCGCTGCTCGGCGTCAACGGCATCATGCTGAGTGACACCTCTGCGTATCTGATGCGTGAGAACTGGCTGCTGCTGATTCTCTGCGCCGTCGGGGTCTTTCCGGTCCGCAGGATGCTGCATCTTCTGCCGAGACAGAAAACGCTCAATATCATGTATGTGGTCATCAAAGCGCTGACAGAACTGCTCATGCTGCTCTGGGCATATTCGGAATTGCTGAGCAGATATCTCAGAGCATGAAAATAGGGTGTGTAACTTTTTAGGCGGCTGGCAAATTGCGGCTCAAACAAATCGTTTGAATGGCGCCCATATCAAAAGTTTTGATCAAACTTTTTTAAAAGTTTGCGGGAGTCCAGAGGCGCGGAGCCTCTGGTCGATCTCCGCAGAGATCGAAACTCCCCCGGCGTTCAAGCGTTCGCGGGCTTGGGTGCCTGCAAGTGAGGCACCCATTCAAAATCGCATCGCGAAGCGATACCTTATTCATTTTAATCGTTCTGAACCACCTTATTTCTAAGAGAATCCGCCTGAAATTTTATTAGCCCGAAAAGAGAAAGGAAGTTTTCCCCCAATGGAACATTTTACCCCGCAGGATTTTGAAATCTACGATATGCATGCGCACATCTTTCCGGATAAGATCAGCGAAAAGGCAACGCTCTCGATCGGAAAGTTCTATGATATCGGCATGGCATATTCCATCGGCGATCCGGAGCATCTGCTGAAGGCAGAGGCACAGATCGGGACAAAGCGCATGCTGGTCTGCTCGGTCGCGACATCGCCGAAGCAGGTTGTTTCGATCAACAATTTCATCAAGGAGCAGTGCGATCTGCATCCGGAGATGATCGGCTTTGCGGCACTCAATGCGGATTATGAGGATATCGAGGGCGAGGTCGAGCGCATCATCTCGATGGGGCTGCACGGCGTCAAGCTGCACGCGGATTTCCAGAAGGAGCCGATTGACAGCCGCAAGTCCTATAAGATTTACGAAGCAATCGAGGGCAGACTGCCGGTGCTGCATCACATGGGCGACTACCGGCATGATTATTCGCATCCGCGGATGCTGGTGAAGGTCATGCAGGATTTCCCGAAGCTCAAGGTGCTTGCCTCGCATCTCGGCGGATTTGCCGCGTGGGATGAGGCAGAGTCGGTTTTGCAGAGCAGCGAGAACATCCGGTTTGATACGAGCAGCTCGGTCTGCCTGATGTCGCCGGAGCGCGCCGTGCGGATGATCCGGAAATTCGGCGTGGACCGCTGCATGTTCGGTACCGATTTCCCGATGTGGGATCCGCTGAAAGAGGCAGAGACGCTGCTTTCGCTCGGCTTCAATTTCGAGGACTACAGAAAGATGTTCTCCGAAAACGCAAAGGAATATCTGAATCTTTGAAGTATCAGCACAGCTGCCGATCGGGCGGCTGTGTTTTTTGTCCTCAGGCGGCATGCCCGGTCACCTGATATTCCGGATCGGAGCCGCGCACTGCCCGCCACTGCCCGCTGCGATTGATTCATGAACACAAGATGAAAACAGTAAACACAAAACAGACCTTTAGCAAATAGGAAGCGCGCACTGTGCGCTGCGATTGATTCATGAACACAAGATGGAGACAGTAAACAACAAACAGACCTTTAGCCAAATGGAGGCGGGCACTGCCCGCCTGCGCGGGAGGGCTTGACTGTTGAGGGTTGATGTGGTATAATATGATTGCGTAATATGGGATAGTGGGGCTTATCGTCCGCTGTCCATGCGCAATTATGAAGTTAAAGGAGATAATAGCCATGTCATTCGACCGCTTGATTTCCAAAATTATCAGTATGAAAAATCCGACCGTTGCAGGTCTGGACCCGAAGCTCGAGTATGTCCCTGCGTACATCCGCAAGAGCTTTCTCGAGGAGGACGGCGAAACGCTGAAAGCCGCCTCCAAAGCGATCTTCCGCTATAACCAGATGCTCATCGACGCACTCTGCGATATCGTGCCTGCCGTCAAGCTGCAGGCAGCCTACTACGAAATGTACGGTCACCACGGCGTCAAGACCATGGAGCGCACCATCCGCTATGCAAAGCTCAAGGGCATGTATGTCATCACCGACGGAAAGCGCAACGATATCGGCGCAACGATGGAGGCATATACTGCTGCACATCTCGGCTCCTGCGTGATCGGCACAACCGAGTGCGAGCCCTTCGGCGCAGATGCGCTGACCGTCAACGGCTATCTCGGCACCGACGGCATTTCGCCGCTGCTCGGCGTCTGCAGAGAGCGCGATAAGGGCATCTTCGTCCTCTGCAAGACCTCGAACCCCTCCTCGGGAGAGTTTCAGGATCTGCTGATTGACGGCGTGCCGCTCTACGCAAGAATGGGCGATAAGTGCGAGGAATGGGGCGCGGATACCGTCGGCGCATTCGGCTACAGCGCAGTCGGCGCAGTTGTCGGCGCGACTTATCCGGAGCAGCTCACCGAGCTGAGAAAGCGTCTGCCGCACACGATGTTCCTTGTCCCGGGCTACGGCGCACAGGGCGGCGGTGCAGCAGGCATCGCAGGCGGATTTGATGAAAACGGTATCGGCGCGATTGTCAACAGCTCGCGCGCGATCCTCTGCGCCTACAAGAAGGAAGGCTGCGACGAAAAGGACTTCGCCGGTGCAGCCCGCAGAGAGGCAATCCGCATGAGAGAGGATCTGACTTCGTATATCAAGATCGGATGACAGCTGAAAGCAAGCCGCCCGCCGTTCATGTCCATGCGGTCATACGGCGGGGCGGCGGATTTCTGATGCTCCGCAGCGAAAAATTCGCTTATTATAAGTTCCCGCACGGCGAACAGCAACCCGGTGAAACGCCGGAACAGGCGCTCAGCCGCATTGTCTCTGCGCAGACGGGACTGACCGTCCGGCAGAAGGGCATCCGTCCGCTCCTCACGGTCAATGCGGAGCGTGAAAGCGGCGCGGTGCAGGTGCATGCATATTACATCTGCAAAGCGGAGGGCACATTGTCAGCCGCAGATGAGCGCTTCAGACCGGTGACCGTTTCCCGCGGGGCGGCGCTCGCGCTCAACATGCAGGGCGATCACGGCGTTTTGTCAGATGATGTGCGCTTTCGTGCGGTGCTTGAACGCGAGGCGCTTGCGCTGCATTCGGTGCGGCGGTTCAGTCCGGTGCAGCTCAGTATCATGGCAATCGCGGGCTCGGTGCTGATTCCGCTGATCGGCGGGCTTTCGTGCATGCTTTTCGGCTTTCACAGCCCGACGGACGGCGGCACCGTGACCGGAACAGACGGGTTTATCGCCGGCGCGTTCTTCGGCTGTTTTCTTGCGCTTCCGGCAGCGGCTGTCAGCGTGATCTGTCTGCTGCTGAGCCTGAAAGACCGCCGCAAAGCCGCGCATCTGAGCGGCGGATAACAACAAATGGTGATGTATATGAAAAAAGACAAATATACCGAAAAGCTGACCTATCGCGTCAGCGCAATGGAGCAGCTCACTGCGGCTGCATGGAGCATGGTGATCGAATGTCCGGAGGTCGCTGCAAAGGCAGAGCCGGGACAGTTCGTCAATCTGCTGCCGGAGGGAGAATTTACGCTCCGCCGCCCGATCTCGATCTGCGGGATTGACAGGCAGCAGGGCACGCTCCGCATCGTATTTGAGGTGCGCGGCAAGGGTACAAAGGCGCTCTCTGAGCTCCGTGCCGGTGATACGGTCAATATGCTTGCGCCGCTCGGACACGGCTTCACGCTCCCTCAAAAGGATGCGCGCGTGATTCTGGTCGGCGGCGGAATCGGCACACCCCCGATGCTCCCGCTCGCGCAGTATTTTGGCAGCAATGCTGTTGTAATCAGCGGCTTCCGGAATAAGGATACGGTCATTCTGCAGGATGATTTTGCCGCAGCGGGCGCAAAAACGATCCTCTGCACCGATGACGGCTCGGCAGGCAGATTCGGTCTTGTCACGCTGCCGCTTGAGGAGGAGATCAAGGCGGAAAAGCCCGCGCTGATCTGCGCCTGCGGTCCGTTCCCGATGCTGAAAGCAACGGCTGCGCTTGCGGCTGCCTATGAGATTCCGTGTCAGGTTTCGCTCGAGGAGCGCATGGGCTGCGGCATCGGCGCATGTCTTGTTTGCGCATGCAGAACAAAGGACGCAAACGGCAATGAGCAGTATACGCATGTCTGCAAAAACGGTCCCGTATTCAATGCGGAGGAGGTGATCTGGTAATGGCTGATCTGTCTGTCAATATCTGCGGCATTCCGTTCAAGAATCCGGTGATTCCGGCATCCGGCGTGTTCGGCTACGGCAGAGAATATGAGCGCTACTATGATCTCTCGAAGCTCGGCGGCATCGCAACAAAGGGTACCACTGGCACAAAGCGCACGGGCAATCTGCCGCCGCGCGTTGCAGAGACCCCGATGGGCATGCTCAATTCCGTCGGGCTGCAAAATCCCGGCATTGATGCGTTTATCGCAAATGAACTGCCGCATCTGCTCTCCTGCGATACCGTGATCCTCGCAAATATCGCGGGCTCGACGCCCGAGGAGTGCGCAGAGGTCGCGGCAAAGCTCGATAAAACCGATGTGCACATGATCGAGCTGAACATCTCCTGCCCGAATGTCCGGCAGGGCGGCGCGGCATTCGGAACATCCTGCACCGCAGCGGCGCAGGTGACAAAGGCAGTCCGTGCGGCGACGAAAAAGCCGCTGTGTGTCAAGCTTTCGCCGAATGTCACGAGCATTACCGAGATTGCAAAGGCGGTCGAATCCGAGGGCGCGGATGCAATCTCCCTCATCAATACGCTGCTCGGCATGCGCATTGATCTTCGCACGCGCAGACCGATTCTGCACAACAATATGGGCGGCTTTTCCGGTCCGGCGATCTTTCCGGTTGCTGTGCGGATGGTCTGGCAGGTGGCAAATGCCGTTTCGCTGCCGGTCATCGGCATGGGCGGCGTGATGTCCGGCGAGGATGCCGCAGAGCTGATG
This sequence comes from Oscillospiraceae bacterium, assembly GCA_017523995.1. Next base: position 18,076 of record JAFWUX010000002.1, read on the forward strand.
ATGGCGGGCGCTTCCGCCGTACAGGTCGGCACAGCGATTGTGCAGGATCCCTATGCACCGCTGCGCATCATTGACGAATTGAATGACTGGCTCGACAGCAATCACATTGCAACCGCTGCCGAGCTGACTGGAAGTGTCAAAGCATGGTAACAACAATCTATCTGATCCGTCACGCGGAGGCGGAGGGCAATGTTGTGCCGTTCTTTCAGGGCAGCCTCGATACGGCGCTGACCGAAAAGGGCGAGCAGCAGCTCGAATATCTGGCGGAGCGTTTCCGTGAGATTCCGCTTGACGCGATCTATTTCAGCCCTTATCAGCGTGCGCGCATGACGGCGGAGGCGGTCAACCGGTATCACAATCTCAACATGATTCCCGAGTACGATCTGCGCGAACTCAACGGCGGCAGCTGGGAGGGCAGAAGAATCCCCGATCTGCGTGTTGAGTATCCGGAGGCGTTTCAGGTCTGGGTGGAGCATATGCAGGATTTTCAGGCGCCGAACGGCGATGCCATGACAGAGGTCTATGCAAGAATGCGCCGCATCATGCAGAAAATCGCGGATGAGAACCCCGGCAAGACTGTCGCGGTGTTCACGCACGGCTGTGCGCTGCGCAATTTCCTCAGCTATGTTGAAAGCGGCTCGATCACAGGGCTGCCGGCAGTCGGCTGGGGCGATAACAGCGCGGTCTCGCTGGTTGAATATGACACCGAAGCCGGCTGGAGGCTGATCTATAAAAATGATTCCTCACATCTGCCGAAGGATGCCCACACGGCACTGCCTGTCTGACGGGGAGGAACGCGATGATCATTTTCGGTGTGGATTTCGGGGATACCCGTACCGGCTGGGCGGTCTGTGACCGCTCGGAGCTCATGGCATCACCGGCGGGCGTCCTGACAGAAAAGAGCTTTCAGCTCTGCGCGGAGAAAACGGCGCAGGCTGCAAAGGATGCCAAGGCGGAACGGATCGTTGTCGGATACCCGAAGAATATGGACGGCAGCTGCGGCGCGCGCGCACAGAAATGCGAGGCGTTTGCAAAGCTGCTCGGAGAGCTGACAGGGATTGAAACGGTGCTCTGGGATGAGCGCTGCACAACCGTCACGGCGCATCAGATTCTCAATGTGACCAATACGCGCGGCAAAAAGCGCAAGGCGGTTGTCGATGCCGTTGCCGCGACGATCATTCTCGAAAGCTATCTTGCATACCGCAAAAACCACGCGGATGCGTAAAAATGTAACATGCTCCGCAGGCTGTTTCATCTGCGAAGCATGATGCTCAGTGCAGCAGCTCTGCGACGCTTTCCATCACGGCGCCGATCGCATGTGCCGCCTTGACCGTGCGGCGCTTGAGCTTCGATTTTTCGCCGGAGCCTGCGCTGCTGACCAGATATCCGAGCATTCCGGCAGCCGCTCCGACTGCCATGCCTTTTGCGATTGCCTGCATCTGCATGATAGATCCGCTCCTTTCTGTGCCGGATATCTGTATCATGCCGCAGCGCCGGTCGCTTATGCAGACCAGATCAAAGAAAAAGGATGGGTAGATTTTGCATAAACTGCATTTTGTTCTTGTTGAGCCGCGCATCCCGCAGAATACGGGCAGCATCGCGCGGACATGCGCTGTCACCGGTGCATCGCTGCATCTGATTCATCCGCTGGGCTTCCGCATTGACGATGCAAAGCTCAGGCGCGCAGGGCTCGATTACTGGGATAAACTCGATATTTTCCACTATGAAAATCTGGATGATTTTTTTGCAAAGCATCCGGCGGCATCGGAGCAGAATCCTTATTTTTACTTCACCGCAAAAACCGGCACGCTTTATACGGATGTCACCTATCCGGAGGAGACGTTCCTGTTTTTCGGCAGAGAGGATACCGGCCTTGACGATGCGCTGCTCAAAGCACATCCGGAGCGCTGTGTGCGAATCCCGATGCGCGAAACGCTGCGCTGCCTGAATCTTTCCAACTCGGTTGCGGTTGCGGCATATGAGGTGCTGCGGCAGCATGATTTTGCAGGACTCGCACGCGACGGCCGCTGGGCAAAGGCGGATTGGGAACCCGAAACGCCGCGGGAATATGATATCAGTCAGATCTGAGAAAGGAATCAATCACTATGCTGAAACAGAAAATCAAGCTGATGACCGATTCGGTCAGCGATATTTCCAGGGATCGCGCCGCGGCACTGGGCATCCACCTGCTCTATATGCCGATTACGATTGAGGGTAAGGCACTGCGCGAGGAGATCGACTTCACGAAGGAAGAATTCTACAAGATGATCGACGAGGCGCAGGAGTATCCTTCGACGGCGCAGATCACGCCCTTTGAGATTCAGGAGGCATATGAGCAGATTGCAGCCGAGGGCTACACCGACCTGATCTTCACAACGATCGGCTCGGGCGGCTCGGGCACTTATAACAACGCGATGATGGCGCGCGAGCAGTATTATGAGGATCACCCGCAGAGCCAGATGAAGATTCATCTGGTGGACGGCAGAAACTACACCGCAACTTACGGCTATGCGGTTGTGGAGGCAGCAAAGAAGCTCGCACGCGGCGCAAGCGTGCCGGAGCTGATCGACTATATGGATGACTGGGCGCGGCATGCCGGATTGTATTTTGTCCCGATGACGCTGAAATATGTCAAGCGTTCGGGCAGAGTGAGCGCGGCGGCAGCATTTGCAGGCGAGCTGCTCGGGCTCAAGCCGTTCTGCCGGATCTGCAACTGTGTCTCGAACGTGATCCAGAAGGTTCGCGGCGAGCAGAACATCATCCCGAAGATGGTCGAGGTCGTCAAGGCGGATATTCAGCCGCATTCGCCGTATATTGTGATGCAGGGCGCGGATACGAAAATCGCGCAGGAATTCGGCGCAGCGCTGACAAAGGCGCTCGGTTATCCGCCGGAGTGCTACTGGAATATCGGCGCGGCGATATGCTGCAATGCGGGTCCGCATGTTGTGGGATTTGTCATCAAGCGGAAAGAAGAAACAGTATAACCTAACAACTGAAAGCGATCACGGCGAAGCCGAAATAAAAGTTTTGGTCGAGCTTTTTCACCGCGCCGTGCGCGGCTCCGTATTGCTAAAGCATTCCGGATTCGCATTACGCCGCCGGAGCGTCAAAATAAAAGTTTTGGTCGAGCTTTTTCAAAAGCTCGCGGAGTCCAGAGGCAGCGCCTCTGGGCGCGCTCCGCAGAGCGCGAAACTCCCCAGCGTCAAGAGCTCCGCAGGGGTGAATCCGAAAAACGATCCGGTGGATCGTTTTTCGGAGAGGGGCGCCCTGCGATAGAGGGCGCCCCTAAGTGAATTGCAGAGCAATTCACATGGGAATGCAACTTTCGCATTGATAACCCATACCCCATAACCCACAGACTGCACGGCTGCTGACAGAGCGGCTGTGCAGTTTTTTGTGAGAGAAATCGGGCAGATGAAAAGCGCGCCGTCCGGAATGGGGAAAAGCGCCAATTTTATGTGCATAGCATCTCTGTAAATTTCTGCATAAAGCACTTGCGTTTTTTACGAAAATAGAGTATAATAAATATGTATGTAATCAAAAGGGAGGTCTTTCCATGTTATCGTTCCCCGTCATGCTTGCGGATAAGGTTCTGCACGGCACCGAGAAGCTCAACGGCACCCAGATTGTCTCCATGACACTGATCGGTCTGCTTGTTGTGTTCTGTGCACTGCTGATCCTTGTAGCATTCCTCTATTTCTCCGGCGGTATCTTCAAAAAGACATCCGGCGGAAGTCAGAAGGCTGCTCCGAAGAAGGATGCGCCAAAACCCGCACCGGCTGCAAAGGCTCCGGCACCCGCCGCAAAGGCTGCCGTGCCGAAAAAAACAGCACCGCCCGCAGCATCTGCCTCCGGTGAGGATGATGAGGAGGTCATTGCGGTCATCATGGCGGCGATCTCGGCAATGGGCGCTGCGGAGGGCAGGCAGTATCAGCTTCGCTCAGTCCGTCAGGTCACGCGCGGCGGCTCCGGCAGATCGGTCTGGGCACAGGCTGGCATTCTTGATGCGACTCGCCCCTTTTAACATCTGATTGAATCAGCAATAGATAAAAATAACTTTGGAGGACTTAAACAATGGGCGGTGTATTAGATTTCTTTACCAACACCCTCGGCGGTCTTTGGTCAGACAGCGGCCTGCATGCGCTGTTTGCCGAGGGCGGCTGGAAGAATCTGATTATGATTCTGGTTTCGTTTGTATTTATGTATCTGGCAATTGCAAAGGGCTTTGAGCCGCTGCTGCTGCTGCCGATTTCCTTCGGCATGCTGCTGACCAACCTTCCGATGGCAGGGCTCTATCACCCCGATCTCTGGGTGCTCGTGGACGGGCATGTCAATTACGGCGAGGTATTGAAAGAAGGCGGCCTGCTTGATATATTGTATCTGGGCGTAAAATTGCAGATCTATCCGCCGCTGATCTTCCTCGGCATCGGCTGTATGACCGACTTCTCCCCGCTGATCGCAAACCCCAAGAGCTTCCTGCTCGGTGCTGCTGCGCAGGGCGGCATCTTCTTCACCTTCGTTGTTGCAGGTCTGCTGGGCTTCACGGCTGCGGAGGCAGGCTCCATCGCCATCATCGGCGGTGCGGACGGCCCGACTGCAATCTATGTTTCCACCAGACTGCTGACCGGCGGCGGCGCCATTACGACGGGTAATATCGCGCTGGCTGCATATACTTATATGGCACTTGTCCCGATCATCCAGCCGCCGATCATGAAGGCGCTGACTTCCAAGAAGGAGCGCGCGGTCAAGATGGAGCAGCTCCGCACGGTCTCCAAGACCGAGAAGATCATCTTCCCGATTGCCGTTACGATTATTGTTTCGCTGCTGGTTCCTTCCGCAGCACCGCTCGTCGGCATGCTGATGTTCGGCAACCTGCTCAAGGAATCCGGCGTTGCAGCAAGACTCATCGACACCGCACAGAACGCACTGATGAACATCATCACGATTTTCCTCGGCGTCTCCGTCGGTGCAACGACAAAGGCAGATCAGATCATCAATATCAAGTTCGGCGGCGTCATGCTGCTCGGTGTTATCGCATTCTCGCTCGGCACGGCATGCGGTCTGATCTTTGGTAAGATCATGTACAAGGTGACAGGCGGCAAGGTCAATCCGCTGATCGGTTCGGCAGGTGTTTCCGCTGTTCCGATGGCTGCACGTATCTCGCAGAAGGTCGGTGCGGAAACCGATCCGACAAACTTCCTGCTGATGCATGCAATGGGACCGAATGTTGCCGGCGTAATCGGCTCGGCAGTTGCAGCAGGTGTTCTGCTCTCTGTCATCGGCTGAGGTCGGCAGTGCCGACAGCCGTTTTTGCTTCGCCTTTCTTTTGCTCCGTCTGCAAAATAAGGGAAGTTCCCTGTTAAATTTCATATCGTTTTTCAGGCGGCAGAGTGTCTCCGGATTCCGATTCTCGGAGCACGGAGGGGCTTTGCCGCCTCTGCTTATCACCTGAAGGAGGTTCACTATGAAGGAGTATCCGATTGTTGATACGGTTGATGCACTGAAGGCGCTGCTCGCAAGAGTGCGGAAGGCGCAGGAGGAGTTTGCACAGTTCCCGCAGGAGAAGGTCGATGCGATCTTCCGTGCGGCGGCGATTGCAGCCAATCAGGCGCGGATTCCGCTTGCCAAAATGGCGGTCGAGGAGACCGGCATGGGTGTTGTCGAGGATAAGGTGATCAAAAACCACTTCGCATCCGAGTATATCTACAATGCTTACAAGGATACCAAAACCTGCGGCGTGATCGAGCGCAATGAGGCGTTCGGTACCATGCGCATCGCAGAGCCGCTCGGTGTCATTGCGGCTGTCATCCCGACAACCAACCCGACATCGACCGCGATTTTCAAGACACTGATCACGCTCAAGACCAGAAACGGCATCATCATCTCGCCGCATCCGCGTGCAAAGGAATCGACAATCGCAGCGGCAAAGATCGTTGCCGAGGCTGCATATAAAGCGGGCGCACCGGAGGGCATCATCGGCTGGATTGACAAGCCCTCGCTCGATATGACCAATACCGTCATGAAGTATTCGGATATCATCCTTGCAACGGGCGGCCCGGGCATGGTGCATGCAGCATATTCCAGCGGCAAGCCGGCACTGGGCGTCGGCGCGGGCAATACGCCGGCGATCATTGATGACACCGCCGATATCACGCTCGCCGTCAACTCGATCATCCACTCCAAGACCTTCGATAACGGCATGATCTGCGCTTCGGAGCAGTCCACCATCGTGCTTGATAAGATCTATGAGAAGGTCAAAAAGGAGTTTATCGCCCGCGGCTGCTATTTCCTCAAGGGCAAGGAGCTCGACAAGGTTCGCCAGACCATTATCATCAACGGCTCGCTGAACGCAAAGATTGTCGGTCAGAAGGCGCACACGATTGCAGCCCTTGCAGGCGTTGAGGTGCCCGAGAGCACCAAGATCCTGATCGGTGAGGTTGAGAATGTTGACATCACCGAGGAATTCGCACACGAAAAGCTTTCGCCGGTGCTTGCAATGTACCATGCGAAGGATTTTGAGGAGGCAATGCAGAAGGCAGAGCGCCTCATCGCAGACGGCGGCTACGGTCACACCTCGTCTGTCTATCTCAATGCCGTGACCGAGCGCGCAAAGATCGACGAAATGGCAGAGCGCATGAAGACCTGCCGTATCCTTGTCAACACGCCTTCTTCGCACGGCGGCATCGGTGATCTCTATAACTTCAATCTGGCACCTTCCCTGACGCTGGGCTGCGGCTCGTGGGGCGGCAACTCGGTCAGCGAGAATGTCGGTGTCAAGCATCTGCTCAATATCAAAACCGTTGCGGAGAGGAGAGAGAATATGCTGTGGTTCCGTACGCCGGAAAAGGTCTATATCAAGCAGGGCTGCCTGCCTGTCGCACTTGATGAGCTGGGCTCTGTGCTCGGCAAGAAGCGCGCGTTTATCGTCACCGACAGCTTCCTGTTCAAAAACGGTTATACCAAGCCCATCACCGATAAGCTCGAGCAGCTCGGCATCGTATACAGCACCTTCTTCGAGGTTGAGCCGGATCCGACGCTCAGCTCTGCAAGAAAGGGCGCTGCGGCGATGACCGCATTCCAGCCGGATGTCATCATCGCGCTCGGCGGCGGCTCCGCGATGGATGCGGGCAAGATCATGTGGGTGCTCTATGAGCATCCGGATGCGGATTTCGCAGACATGGCAATGCGTTTCTCGGATATCCGCAAGCGTATCTACACCTTCCCGAAGATGGGCGAAAAGGCATATTTCATCGCAGTGCCGACCTCTGCCGGAACGGGCTCCGAGGTCACGCCGTTCGCAGTTATCACTGATGACAGCTGCGGCATCAAGTATCCGCTCGCAGATTACGAGCTGATGCCGGATATGGCGATTGTCGATCCGGACATGATGAAGACCGCGCCGAAGGGTCTGACCTCGGCATCCGGCATTGACGTTGCAACCCATGCACTCGAAGCATATGCTTCCATGATGGCAACCGATTACACCGACGGTCTTGCAATCCGTTCGCTGAAGCTCGTCTTTGAGAATCTGCCGCGCACCTATCAGAACGGTGCAGAGGATATCGAAGCATGGGGCAACATGGCAAATGCGGCGACAATGGCAGGTATGGCGTTTGCAAACGCATTCCTCGGCGTCTGCCACTCGATGGCACACAAGCTCGGCGCATTCCACCACATTCCGCACGGCGTCGCAAATGCGCTGATGCTCGAGCAGGTGCTCCGCTTCAATTCCGCGGAAGTGCCGCCGAAGATGGGTACCTTCCCGCAGTACAGCTATCCGCACACCCTCGCACGCTATGCTGAGGTTGCGACCGCGCTCGGCATGAAGGGCAAGACCGATCAGGATAAGCTCGAAGCACTGATCAAGGCGCTCAACGATCTGAAGCACACAATCGGTATTCCGGACAGCATCAGGGAATGGGGCATTGATGAAAAGAAGTTCCTCGAGCAGCTCGATGCAATGAGCGAGCAGGCATTCGACGATCAGTGCACCGGCGCAAACCCGCGCTATCCGCTCATCAGCGAGATCAAGCAGATGTATCTGAATGCATATTACGGCAAGAACAGCGAAACAGTCTGAGAACAGGGAGGTTTTTGATATGCTTTACAAGGAAGAACAGGTCATTGCGACACGCCCGAAAAAGGTGATCTACCGCGACGGCGATACGGTTGTCAAGCTGTTCAGCGCAGATTACTCCAAGGCGTCCGTGCTGAATGAGGCGCTGAATCAGGCGCGCGTTGAGGAAACCGACCTGAATATCCCGAAGATCATTGAGGTGTTCAAAGAGGGCGAGCAGTGGGCAATCCGCTCGGATTATATCGAGGGCAAAACGCTCCAGCAGATGATGGATGAGAATCCCGACAAAAGAGACGAATATCTTAAGCAGTTTGTCGAGCTGCAAATGCTGATTCACACCAAGCGTGCGCCGCTGCTGACCAAGCTCAAGGATAAGATGCACCGCAAGATCAGCGACAGCAAATTCGAGGCGACAGTCCGCTTTGAGCTGCATACGCGCCTTGAGGGCATGCCGAAGCACAAGAAGGTCTGCCACGGCGACTTCAACCCCTCGAATGTGATCATCACACCGGAGGGCACACCGTTCATCATTGACTGGGCGCATGCAACGCAGGGCAATGCATCTGCGGATGTTGCAAGAACCTATCTTTATATGATGCTGAACGGGCAGGAGCAGCTTGCAAAGGATTATCTCAAGCTGTTCTGCAAGATGAGCGACACAGCGCTGCAGTATGTGCAGAACTGGATGCCGATTGTAGCGGCATCGCAGTCGGTCAAGGAGAACAGCGACGATGATTTCGAGCTGCTCTCGCGCTGGGTGAATGTTGTAGACTATGTGTAACTGACAAAAGAGCGCGCAGAGTGATTCTGCGCGCTCAGTTTGTCGAAAAAGTGTTAAAAAATGAGGACTTACAGGATTGCTGCGGCTCAGTATCGGCGCACAACATATCGAAAGTTTTGATCAAACTTTTTCACCGCGCCGTGCGCGGCTCCGTATTGCTAAAGCATTCCGGTCACGCACTGTGCTGCCGGAGCATAACACGCTGCGGGAGCGCCAATATAAAAGTTTTGATCAAACTTTTTCACCGCGCCGTGCGCGGCTCCGTATTGCTAAAGCATTCCGGTCACGCACTGTGCTGCCGGAGCATAACACGCCGCGGGAGCGCCAATATAAAAGTTTTGGTCGAGCTTTTTCACCGCGCCGTGCGCGGCTCCGTATTGCTAAAGCATTCCGGTCACGCACTGTGCTGCCGGAGCATAACAC
>JAFWUX010000003.1 GCA_017523995.1 Oscillospiraceae bacterium
CGTTCTCCAGGCACTTCATGTGGGTCAGATAGCTCTGACCGAAGGTCATGAAGAAGCGGATGCGCTTGACATTCGGGATGTTCTTGGCGAGGGATTCGATCTCCTCGTGGTGCAGCAGATACATATCCTTCTGACCGACCTGCGGGAAATCATAGACGCGCTTGATCTCCATCGGCTTGGTTTCGACCCAGTGGCCGTTCTCCCAGTAGGAGCCGTTTGCAGAGACCTCGCGGAGATTGATTTCCGGATTGAAGTTCGTTGCGAACGGATAGCCGTGGTCGCCGCCGTTGCAGTCGAGAATGTCGATATAGTGGATTTCATCGAAGTAGTGCTTCAGCGCATATGCGGTGAACACAGAGGTCACGCCCGGATCGAAGCCCGAGCCGCAGAGTGCTGTCAGCCCTGCCTTCTCAAACTGCTCCTGATATGCCCACTGCCACGAATAATCGAAATATGCGGTGAAGCCGAGCTCCTTGCAGCGCTTTTCATAGATCGCGCGCCACTCGGGATCGTCGGTGTCCTCCGGCTCATAGTTTGCGGTGTCGATGTAGTGGACGCCGCCCTCGAGGCATGCCTGCATGATCGTCAGATCCTGATAGGGGAGTGCGAGGTTCAGCACGGCATCCGGCTTGTATGCCTTGATCAGGGCAAGAACTGCATCCTTGTTGTCTGCATCGAGTGCAGCCGTTGTGATGACGGTTTTTGTTTTGCCCTCTGCTTCGATTTTTGCTTTCAGCGCATCGCATTTGCTGACGGTTCTGCTTGCGATGCAGATTTCGGTGAAGACTGCGTCATTCTGGCAGCACTTCTGAATTGCGACGGATGCGACACCGCCGCAGCCGATGATCAATACTCTGCTCATTGTATGTTTCCTCCTGTATGTGTCCGCTGTGCGGATAGATTCAATTATTTGGTTATTCTGTGGGCTCCGGCAGCAGTCTGAGCTGTACCACATAGCAAACTTTTTCGCCGGAAACGAAGCACATATCGTAAAGTCCTTCGCCCGATTCCGGATGCACATAAAAGTTCAACAGATATCCGTTTTCATCTGCATTCGGCGTGATATTGTTTTGATAAATCAGATGTTGTGACTCACCGCTGGCCTTGATCAGGTCGAGTTCAGACATTGCGGCATAGTCTATGTCCGGTTGATTCTTCACGACATAAAGGCTCATCGTCTGATTGCAGTCCGCATAGACGCCGATCCATTCGTTGAGATAAAATTCGCTGCAAAGCCCTTCGGTCTTGTATCCGTCCTTGATCTGCTCGTCGATCGCCGGATAATCGTGGTGTCCGCTGTCGGAGGTGAGAATCAGTCCCTTGATTTCAAAGTCATCCTGCTCTGCGCTCTTTTGCAGAATGCCGCATTTGCTGCCGTCTGTGACAACACCGGAGACCTGCGCGGTGCTTTCCGCATTTGCAGATGCGCTGTTTTCTGCGGCTGTGCTGTTCTGAGCTGCCGGATTATCCGTCTGTGTGCCGCTGCTGCCGCAGCCCGTACATGATGCCGCAAGCAGGATTGCTGCGAGAATGGCTGCTGTTCGTTTCATGCTGTGACCTCCGTTCATTATGCGCAGTGCCGGTAGAACCGGCAGCCGATTGTCTATAGCCGTCTGAAAACCATGCTCCGTTGCGATGAAATGGGCTGAAAAGAGTCAATGCCCGATAATTGGAATGGTTTTTGGACAGCTATAGAAAAATGGCTGCGGGCACTGCCCGCTATTTTTTGCGGTCTTCGGCGCCCTCCATCAGCTCCTCGACATATTTCGGGAGCATGAATGCGCCGGTGTGCAGGTTCGGGGTGTAGTACCATGTTTTGATTTCGCGCTTTTTCCAGCGCTTGGGATCGAAATCACGCAGCGGATGATATTTTTTCGACGCAAATCCGAACAGCCAGTAGCCCGCCGGACAGGTCGGGATATGTGCCTGATAAACGCGGCAGATCGGGAAGACGCGAAACGCTTTCTGGTGCATTGCCTGACACGCCGCCTCGTCCTCGTCATAGAACGGGCTGCCGTGCTGATAGACCATGATGCCGTCATCCTCGAGCGCCTTGTAGCAGAGCCCGTAGAACTCCTTGGTGAACAGACCCGCGGTGTGTCCGAACGGATCGGTTGCATCGTTGATGATGAGGTCATATTCGCCGTGACGGGTGCGCAGTGCGCGCAGACCGTCCTGATTGTAGATCGTCACGCGCGGATCGTCAAGACCCTTTGCGTTATCCGGAAAATACTTGCGGCAGACCTCGACGAACATCTCATCCGGCTCGATGACGTCGATTGTTTTGATCTCGTCATAATACGAAAGCTCACGCGCAACGCCGCCGTCGCCGCCGCCGATGACCAGCACATGCTTGACATCCGGATGCACCGCCATCGGGACATGCACGATCATCTCATCATAGATAAACTCGTCCTTCTCAGAGAAGATCACGCTGCCGTTTGAGACCAGAAAGCGGCCGAATTCCGCGGAATCGAAAACGTCGATGCGCTGGAAATCGCTCTGACCGCTGTAAAGCTGCTTTTCGCACCGGATCGACGCCTTGACGTTATCCGTGTGCAGTTCGGAAAACCAGAATTCCATTTCTGTTCCTCCTTTTCGGGGATATCAAAATCGGAGTGAGCACCTGCTCAGTCCGGAATGAGAATATTGCCGACTTCATTGACAGTCCGGATGCGCTTGACCGGATCCCAGATGTGAAAGACCTCCAGCCCACGGATCGGGAGCTCGACCGGCAGCTTGATTGTTTTCGTCAGTGCCTTGTACTGCTGGCGGATCTGCTTCTGATCCTTGCTGACGGAGATCGACACGCGCAGATAGCTCTCGAGCGGTCTGCCTGTGACCGCTGCGATGCTCTGGCAGAGTTCCTCAAAGCCCTCGCCCGGTGTGACGCGCGTGAACAGCAGATAGCTGTAGCCGGTGCTGTTCATGATTGCAAACTCCTCCGCGACAACCTTACACGGGCTGAATGTGAGATTCTCCATTTTCTGCAGATAAAAGATATCCTGCTGCTTATCCCACTGGAACAGCGTTGTGTGATAGGGCATCACGCTGTTCGCCGCCTCCCGGTCGAGAAACGGGCGAAAGGGGATCTTATTGTTGTTGATCACGCCGGCGGTCAGAATCAGACGCGGCAGCTCATGACCGAGCACGGCAACTAGCTTATGTCCCATAATCCTCTCATCTCATCTTATCGTAATACATTCAGGTGCTCGATCTCGGGATCTTCCGTACCCTGCATTGAGCATCCTTTTTCTTTCGCATAGCGTATATAATTGATAATATCTTCTGTAATGATCTCGCCGGGGGCAAGGATCGGGATGCCCGGCGGATAGCACATGACAAATTCTGAGCAGATACGTCCGTTTGTCTGCTCAAGGGGCAGCATTTCCTTGTCGGCATAGAAGGCTTCCTGCGGTGTCGCAACGACCTTCGGCGGGATGTACTCCTGACTGAGCATGCCCGTTGTATCGCAGGAATAGAGCCGCTTGATATCAGCGAGTGCGCCGACCAGACGCTCGATATCCTGAATGCGGTCGCCGATGGAGATATACGCGAGGATATTGCCGATGTCGCCGAATTCGATCTGGATATCGTATTCATCGCGCAGGAGATCATAGACCTCGATGCCGGCAAGTCCGATATCGCGCGTATAGACCGAGAGCTTCGTAACGTCATATCCGACGCAGCTTGTGCCGTTGCAGAGCTCGGAGCTGTAGGCGTAATAGCCGCCGATCTCGTTAATCTCGGCGCGTGCGTATTCCGCGATCTGAATGACCTTTGCAAAGGATTCGCTGCCGCGCAGTGCCAGATTCCGGCGCGAGATATCAAGGCTCGAAATCAGCAGATACGAGGCGCTGGTTGTCTGCGTCAGATTGATGATCTGGCGGACATAGCCTTCGTTGACGGCGCTGCCGAGCAGCAGCAGAGAGCTCTGCGTCAGGCTGCCGCCGGATTTGTGCATCGAGACGGCTGCCATATCTGCACCGGCTGCCATTGCGGAAACCGGCAGCTGATCGTTGAAATAGAAGTGTGTGCCGTGGGCTTCATCCGCGAGCACAAGCATGCCGTGCGCATGGGCAAGCTCCACGATCCGCCGGATATCCGAGCAGATGCCGTAATAGGTCGGGTTGTTGACCAGAACCGCGACTGCATCCGGATTCTCCCGGATTGCCTGCTCGACCTGCGAGAACTCCATGCCGAGCGCAATGCCGATCCGCGGTTCGACATCCGGATTGACATAGACCGGAATCGCGCCGCAGAGCACCATCGCATTGATGACACTCTTGTGGACATTGCGCGGAACGATCAGCTTCTGCCCTGCCTTGCAGGCGGAAAGGATCATGCTCTGCACGGCGGAGGTTGTGCCGCCGACCATGAAAAACGCATGCGCAGCGCCGAAGGCATCCGCGGCGAGATTCTCCGCTTCCAGAATCACCGAGACCGGATGGCAGAGATTATCGAGCGGCTTCATGGAGTTGACGTCGATGCCGACGCACTGCTCACCGAGCAGCTTGACAAGCTCCGGATTGCCCCTGCCGCGCTTGTGACCGGGGACATCAAAGGGAACGACACGCTGTCTGCGGAGCCGTTCGAGCGCCTCATAGACGGGCGCGCGCTTTTGCTGTTCAAGGTTCATCGTTTGTTTGACCGTTCCTTTACGTATACTGAAGCGGAGTGCTGTGTTCCGCCGAAAACGCTGAAAAGAGAAAAAGCACCCTGCACGAAGTCACCGTACCGGAGGCGGTGCGGAAAACACCGCGGCGAACCAGGATGTTCCGAAGCAGTTTGCCTTTCAAATATACTTATTCATAATTATATCACAGCCGCGCCGGACTGTCAAGTGATTTGCAAAAGATTCCGCACACTTGCATTTCCGGCGCTTTTGTATTATAATAGTGGAAACCGCGCACGGCTATGATATGAGAATTGTAACTGAAAAGAGTCTGTGCCTGAATAAAGCGTGGTTCTAAGAAAGCTATAGAAAAATGGAGGCGGGCACTGCCCGCATATGGGCGCAGGCACAGCCAACTGTGATTGATTCATAAACACATAATGAAGACAGCATACGCAAAAAAGACCTTTAGCAAATTGGAAGCGGGCACTGCCCGCCACTGCCCGCAAAAAGAAAACCGCCCTGATCGGACGGTTCCCACATGAAAGATAGAGAGGGTTTTTTCAAACGCCGGATGAGAGGGTGTCGGCGCTTGATTGAAATGATTAACCTGATTATACCATATCATGCGGTGAATTTCAATAGATTTCACATGGATTCTACGAATCTTATATAAACTATTGATAAAATTTGTGCAATCAGACGAAATCCAAGGACAATATAAGGAATTTCAGACGCCGGAACGTAACTGTTTATGAAAGCAGCTTTCAGGGAAGCGCAAAACGCCTTTCCGGCAGATTGGAGAAAACATATGGAACAGGACGCTCAGATTTTCCGCCGGTATCTCGACGGAGACCAGACCGCGTTCGCTGAGATCATCGAGGCGTACCGCGATCCGGTCACATTCTTCATTCAGCGGTATGTGCATGATATCTGCACCGCTGAGGATCTCGCTGCGGATGTGTTTATGCAGCTTGTGGTCCACCCGCAGAAGTACAACTTCAAATCATCACTGAAAACCTATCTGTTTGTGCTGGCGCGCAGCAGAGCGCTGGATTATCTGCGCAAACAGAAACGGCATCCGTCGGTTTCCATCGAGGATGAAGCCGAGGCGCTTGCCGATACGCAGGATCTTGAAGCGCATGTCCTGCAGAATGAGGAGCACCGCAGACTGCACGAGGCGATCGGGCAGCTGCCGGAGCCGCAGCAGGTCGCTGTACATCTGGTATACTTCGAGGAGTATTCCTATGAGGATGCCGCGAAAATTATGAAGAAAACACGCAAGCAGATCGACAATCTGCTGTATCGCGCCAAGCAGGCGCTCCGAAGCCTGCTCGGAGAAAGGGGGGAGCAGACCGTATGAGAATGACAAACGAGGAGTTTCAGGCGGAGGTGTTCCGCCGCAGCAATGTCTATCTGCAGCAGAAAAAGCAGAATCACAGACGGTTCTTTTACGGCGCGGCTGCATTTGCGTGCTGCTTTGGAATCGTCGCAAGCGGACTTGCGCTCAAGAGCAGAATGTACGGCGATCACGCGGCTTTTTCCAATCTGCTTGACAATGCAACAGCATCCGAGGCGGTAATGGAATCCAGTGAGAAATACCGTGAGGAGGAATCCTGCGAGGAAAATTCGGAGGCTGCTGACGAAGCGGTACAGGACGGCGCATCCCTGAATGCAAAACCGGGGCAGTACAAAGGTGATACTGAATATGCCAGCGAGGAAGAACAGTGGGAAAACCTCACTGCGGACGAATATTTCCGTGCACTGAATCTCAATCCGCTGCCGGAGACGCTCGGTCAGCTTCATCTGAATCAGATTCCTTCTGATATGCGCTTCAATCCCGACGAATACACAACCTATGACGAGGGCTGCTATTCCTTCACGTACAGCGACGGAAACGGCAAGCCTGCGCTTCAGATCGAAATGCGCAGAAAGCAGGATTTTGAGCTGGAGTTTGAGCCTGATATCTATCCGGCGCATACGGAGGAAGAACTGGAATTTCCGACGCGCGCGTGCTTTGTCTCCGGTGAAGCACAGTTCTGGGTGATCGCTGCGGACTATGATACAAATGATACCGAACAGATCAGGGCGCTGGCGCAGGAGCTTTATGATGCACTGCGCGCGGATGAAATCCACGATCTGACCGCAGAAGAATACTTCCGCGCGCTGGGGATCAATCCGCTGCCGGAAACGCTCGGCGGCTGCACGCTGCAAGCCGAAACCGAGATGCATGATGTCGGCTTTTACAACCGGTTCACCTATCTGAATGCGGACGGGGAACCGGAAATGTATGTCGATATCTGCGACTCGAAGGGCTGGGCAACCAGCGACGGTGTCTATCTCTGGACAAGTGCCGGTGAGCCGACCACTGCCGAGTTTTCGGCAGGCAAGGCGAAAGTGGAGCTGAAAGCTGCACAGCTTGTAGAAGGCGACGCGGCTAAAATCGAAGAGCTCGCCGAAGAACTGATGCACACACTCCGGAAGGAGTAAGGAGAATATCATGAAAAAATATGTTATCCTGCCGCTCGCGGCGCTGCTTCTGACAGGCTGCGGCGCGCAGAATCTCACACAGGATACTGCGGAGAATGTCGCGGAGGAACAGGCATCTGCTGCGGCACAGGACGGCGCTGCTGTCACGGATTTTGCAGGCAGAACGGGATACATCGACGAAAACGGCATTTTTATCCCCGATCCGAGCAACAGCGGCATATCGTCAGTCGAATCCGATGAAACACATACAGATACGGCGGAAGAACTGCCGCTCTTTACCACAGGTCCCTATGACGCGGAGGAATGGCATGCGCTGAGCGCGGCGGAATACTTTGAAGCGCTCGGCATCCGCCCGATGCCCGATCCCTTTGATGAGCTGACGCTCGGATGGGATCCGGATGCAAAATTCGATATGCGGGGCCGCAATGCGTTCCTGTATTTCGATGAAACTGACAAAAAAGTGCTGACTGTCTACCTCAGCGCGGAATCGGAGTTTGAGCTAGAGGACGGTGAAATTCTGATTCATCATGCCGAGGACGGGCAGGCGGCGGATTTTCTCGCCGGAAAAGCGCATGTCACGGTGCTCGGCAGCGGCATGACAACAAAGGATCTCGACACGCTCAAAACCTATGCGAAGGATCTGCAGAAATATCTCCCTTTACAGTGAGGTGATTGATATGAAAAAGCGCGTATTTGCATGCATTCTGCTCGCCGTGCTGCTGACCGGCTGCGGCGCGGATCCGCTCAGCTCGCGTGCTGACCATGTACCGCCGGAGAGCAGCGGCGCGGAGGCTCCGCTCGCGGCAGGCACAATGCCGCCGCCGGAGCAGATTGAGGGCATCACGCTCAAAGCAGAGCCGTTTACATATCCGTTTGATGTCAGCAGAATCACGCTGCTTGCAACCAATGATACGGACACGGATTTCAGTCTGCCGGAGACCTTCACGCTGTGGAATATCAATGAAATTGAACTCGAATATATCACCGACTATGTGCCCTACAAAGAGGGCGGCGATTACTTCAACGAGACCGCGCAGATCATTCCGGCGCATGAATCGGCGGAGGTGATACTCGATCTGGCAGCGCACTATGATCTGCCGCTGGAGCAGGAGGCTTCCGATTCGCTCTTTCGCGTGTCGATCGGCGGTCTCAGCGCGGATTTCACGCTCTCGCCCGAAGCGCCGGAGCCGGAACCGAAGGCGGAGATTCAGCTCGAAACCGAGCAGGAAAGCTATCCTGCCGGTACGGAGGAGATCACCGTGCGCATCACGAACACCGGCACGGAGAATTTCACTTTCAACAATGCACTGTTCCGCATCGAGCAGTTTTTTGAGGGCTCTGTCGCCGTGATCGCATACGAGGATCAGGTGACGGAGATCGGACGGACACTCGCGCCCGGTGAAAGCATTATGTGGCCGCTGCGGCTCGCTGAGTTTCACAATCTGAAGCTGGAGTCCGGTGAATATGCCGTGTATCTGGAAGGGAACGAGGCGCGCTTTACGGTAACATAAGGGAGGAATCATCATGAAACAACAATTTACAGCAATTCTGGCTTCCTGTTTGCTGCTCGGCATCCTGACCGGATGTGGTGATCCGGTACAGCAGCAGGCGGCAGATGTCATTAAAGCAAAGCCGGCACCTGTTTCCGAAGCGGCAGAGGCGCAAACTGCGTTTGCGCTGAATCTTGTGCAGCAGGCATATCAGAGCGATCCGGAGCAGAATGTCCTGCTCTCGCCCTATTCCGCGATGCAGGCGCTCGCCATGACCGCAAACGGCGCTGCCTATCAGACACGCACCGAAATGGAGCAGGCACTCGGCGGCATTCCGCTGGATTCGCTCAATGCTTCGCTGAGAGATCTGCGCAACACACTGACGGAATCTAAGAAAGCCACATTTCAATCTGCAAATGCCGTCTGGGTGAATGACCCTGACCGGAAGATTGTGCTGAATCAGAATTTTGAACAGATGGTCACGAACGGTTACAATGCAAAGATTTCAGCCGGTGCCTTCGATGACGCAGCGCGGAATGATATCAATGCATGGTGTCGGGAGAACACCGGCGGCATGATTCCGGAAATCCTGAACACTGCCATTTCGCCGGAAACCGCAATGATTCTGCTCAATGCCGCATACTTCGACGGCAAATGGGAGGAGGCGTTTGCAGACGTCAGAAGCGGATATGATTTTACCTGCGCTGACCGCCAAGTGCAGTCTGTCAGCATGATGATAAATGAGGAAAAATATTATCTGGAAGGCGAGGGTATCAAGGGCTTCGTCAAATACTATCAGGGCGGCGACTTTGCCTTTGCTGCGATTCTGCCCGATGCTGACTTGCAGTCCTATCTTCCTTCGCTGACGGCGGAGAATCTGCGCGCGCTGCTGCTGCATGTCAAAACTGCGAGCACACCGTTTATAGTTGTGCTGCCGCAGTTCAGGCTCGATTGCAGCACCGATCTTGCACCGCTGCTCAAAAATATGGGCATGGCGTCAGCATTCGATCAGAGCACTGCGGATTTCTCCGGTATGCTGGAAAATGATACACCGCTCTGGATCAGCAAGGTGCAGCAGCGCGTCTATATTGATGTCAACCGGAAAGGCACGGCTGCCGCAGCCGCAACAGAGGTAGAAGTGGAAAGCTGTGAACCCAGAGAGATCGTCTTTGACCGCCCGTTCCTCTACATGATTATTGAGACGAAAAATATGACGCCGCTTTATGCAGGCGTTCTCAATGCAGTACCGCAATAACATCAAAGGAGTATACATATATGAAAACCAACAGAGTTTTCGCATCCGTTCTTGCATCCATGCTGCTTTGCAGCGCACTGACCGCATGCGGCAATATCCAGACTGTACAGCCTGCGGTACAGGCTGCCGATCCTGCCGCGGAGATCAAGCCGCAGCAGGTTTCCGGCATGGAACCGGATGAAACCTTTATCAACGCGCAGACCGGCTTTGCGCTCAATCTCCTGCGCGAAACTGCCTTGGCAGAAGCAGGAAAAAATATCCTGATCTCGCCGGAATCGGTGATGCAGGCGCTTGCCATGACCGCAAACGGCGCTGCAAATCAGACGCTTTCCGAAATGGAACAGGCGCTCGGCGGCATTCCCGTCAATACGCTGAATGAATATCTCTATACGCAGAGAACCGCCATTCCGGAGAACGAAAACTGCAAATTCAAAATGGCAAATTCGATCTGGGTGCGCGATGATGCGGACAGAATCAAGCTCGATCCGGCATTCCTGCAGAAGAATGCGAACTACTACGCGGCGAATGCGTTTCTTGCGCCGTTTGACGAATCCACACGCCTTGATATCAACAACTGGTGCAGCGAACGGACAAACAACATGATCCCCGAAATGCTCACCGAACCCATCTCGCCCGATACTGTAATGTATCTCGTCAACGCGGTGTGCTTCGAGGCGAAGTGGGAAAAGGTCTATGAGGAGGAGCCTGCGCCGCAGAATTTCCATGCGGCAAACGGTACCGAGCAGACCGCACAGATGATGTATTCGGAGGAGCACACCTATCTTTCCGATGCGCACGCGACCGGATTCCTGAAAAACTATCAGGGCGGAAAATACGCATTTGCGGCGATTCTCCCTGAGGAGGGCATGACGCCGGAGCAGTATCTCGCGGATTTGCAGCCCGAGGCGCTCCATGCCATGCTTGCAAATGCGGAGCAGGCAGCCGTGCAGGCAGCTCTGCCGCAGTTCAGCTATGACTATAAAAATGAGCTTTCCGGTGTGCTGAGCAGCATGGGCATGCCTTCTGCATTCGATGTGTTCAGCGCGGATTTTTCCGGCATGACCGGCTCGCAGAATCAGCTTTTCATCAACCGCGTGCTGCATAAAACACATATCGACGTCGATACTGAGGGCACAAAGGCGGCGGCTGTCACCGCAGTTGAAGTGAACGATGAATGTGCTGCCGAGATGCCGGATGATCTGAAATATGTTATCCTTGACCGCCCGTTTGTCTATCTGATCGTCGATACCGAGACGATGCTGCCAGTCTTCTCCGGTGTGCTGAACGAGATCCCCTGAATCAAAACGAAGGAGCCTTGATCCATGAAAATACGCTGTCTGGCTGCCGCGCTTTCTGCGGCGATCCTGATGACTGCCTGCGGAACCTCCGCTGAACTGACAAAGAATGTAAAGCCGCTTGATATCGCGCCGGTTGACGGCACGCCGGAATTCCGCAATGCACAGATGCAGTTTACCGTCTCACTGCTGCAAAAGGCGGCGGAGCAGAATGACGGGAATCTGCTGCTCTCGCCCTATCTTGCGGCGTCGCAGTGGCTGACCGCTGCGGATGAAAGCATCACGGCGCCGGAGATTTTCGGCGGCATGGCGCGCGCAGAGCTCAACGGCAGTATGGTCAAGTGGCGCGGGACGCTGGCAGTGCTGCAGAAAGCACAGTCGCTCTGGATTGCGCCGGAGCAGCGCAGCAGCCTGAAGCCGGATTATCTCCGCTTCTGTCTCGGGCTGAGCGGCACGCAGGTCTTTGCGGCAGAGCGGACACCGGCGGCGCTGAATCAATGGGTTTCGGAGGCGACAGGCGGTGCCGTGAGTGAAATCACCGCGCCGCAGAATGCAGATGCCGCCATGCTCGGCGCGCTCTCCTATGCGCTGACATGGAGCAGCCCCTACGGCGACAATGAAATCCGGAATGTGCTGTTTTACAATGCGGACGGCAGTCAGAAATCCGCGCCGTTCCTCTGCAAGGATGCGGACAGCGTGATGTATCTGGAGGATGAAGCCGTCACCGGCATGCGCAAGGACTGCGACGGAAATCAGCTTGCATTTGTTGCGGTGATGCCGAAAAGCGGCACGGTCGATTCGCTGCTGCAGAATCTGACGGCGGAGCAGCTCTCCGATTACATCAGCTTCGGCGTGCAGCAGACCATGCGGACACAGTTCCCGCAGTTCAATGCGGATGATACGCAGGATATCGCGGCGCTGCTCCCTGAGACCGGCTGCGGCACGATCATCCAGCATGTCTGCACGGAAATCGGCAAGGGCACGCAGAAGGCGACATTCTCCATGCAGATCGGGGATGGTGAATCATCCAAAACGGAGCTCGTGTTCGATCATCCCTTTGCCTTTTTTGTGGTGGACCGGTATTACGGTCTGCCGCTGATCGCGGGCACGGTCGAGCAGCTTTCGTAATGTGAGGCGGATATCATGGGAAAACAGAAATACAGCGCGCTGCTGCTCTCTGCACTGCTGCTGACAGGCTGCGGTGCGGCAAAGACTCCGGCGCAGACACCGGCGATCCCCGCTGCGGATATGATGCAGCTGGATGCAGAGGGCAAAGAAGCGGATGCCGGATTCTCGATGGCGCAGTACCGGTTTGCACTGGAGCTTCTGCGGAATGTCCAGCGTGCAAAGGGGCAGACGAATGTCATGGTCTCGCCCTATTCCGTGATGCAGGCGCTCTCTATGACCGCAAACGGCGCCGCCAATCAGACGCGCACGGAAATGGAGCAGGTGCTCGGAAACGGCATCTCTGTCAACGATCTGAACAAGTATCTCTATACATGGCGCACGGAGCAGCCGGAAAGCGATGCGTGCAGACTCCATACGGCAAACGGCATCTGGATCAACCGTGAGGTCGAGCAGATCAATAATCTCTTTGCAGAGCAGGTGCGCAATTTCTATGCGGCTGAGATCCGGAAGCGTGCGTTCGATCAGAAAACGCTCAGGGAGATCAACGGCTTTGTCAAAAAGGAGACAGACGGCATGATCCCCGACATCCTCAAGCAGCTTGAACTGGATGCGACGGCGGTGCTTGTCAACGCGGTCGGCTTTGAGAGCAGGTGGGCGGTTCCCTATGAGAAGGACAAGGTTTGTGACGGCATCTTCCGGAATGCGGACGGCAGTGAATCAACCGTGCAGATGATGACCGGCTCGGAATCCGATTATCTGGAATCGGAGGGTGCGGTCGGATTTCTGCGTGATTATGACGGACAGTATGCGTTTGCGGGCATTCTGCCGCCGGAGGATGTCTCCGTGCAGGCATGGCTCGATGCGCAGACGCCTGAGGATCTGATCGCGATGGTGGCAGGGCGCACGGATACTTCCGTCACATCGGTCATGCCGGCATTTACGGCGGATACCGATGTGCATCTCGAGGAGATTCTGCCGGAGATGGGCATGCAGTCGGCGTTCAGCGGGGCTGCGGATTTCTCCTGCCTTTCCGATACACCCATGAAGATCGACGAGGTTATTCACAAGACGCATATCGAGGTTGATGAGAAGGGCACGAAAGCGGCTGCCGCGACCGCTGTCGTCATGCAGAAGAATGATGCTGAAATGCTCGGCACGGAGAAAACCGTCCGGCTCGACCGTCCGTTTGTGTATTTGATCCTTGATATGAACAATGAGCTGCCTGTCTTTATCGGGACTGTGCAGACGCTTGCATAAGCGGGTATATCTATAAGACGCGATCAAAAACCTCGCGCAGAAAACCGCTCCGGTCATGTTGAACCGGAGCGGCTTTTTCTGCTTGTATGCGTTTTAGAGTGTGATGAGCTTGACAATTGCCTGCAGCAGGCTGAATACATCGTTATGGGTGAGTGTGAGGTTATAATCACAATCGGCGTTTGCCTTGCCCTCGGCGGAGATGACCGCAGTCCGGTCCTCTGCAAGCAGGCGCGCAAGCAGCACGGCATCCGAAACATCCACGGAGCCGTCGCAGTTGACATCGCCGCGCTTCGACAGCACAGGGGTGAGGCTGCCTGTTGCGGGGTCTGCCAGATACTTCGCGATGAGATCCGATTGGAGCGTCTGCACGATCACCAGCACCTGCCCGTCACTCCGCAGGATCGGGATGGCATCCATGACATTTGTTTCGTCTCTGCCGCATGCTTCTGCTGCCTTATCGCAAAGCTCCCGCAGCGTAAAGGCGGCATTCTGCGGCATTTTCAGCGGCTTTAACAGATTGCCCTGATTGCCGTTCTGATCGGTGACATCCAGCGTGAACGGATCAATCGTCAGCACAAATATATAGTAGTAGTCGCCGGTGTAGCGCCTCTTGTAAATATATTTTCCGTTGTCGGGATTGTAATCCATGCGCTGTTCCTGCGGCAGGCTGAGTCCGCTGTATGCATTGATATATGCTGTTGCCAGATCGCAGATTTCATCCGTCGGGCGGAGCGCTGCGAGCTTTTCAGAATCATCTGTGATCAGCTCCAGCTCCCATTTGTAAAGAACGGAGTTCGGCGCAAAGCTGATGACGGGTTTTCCGGTTGTCAGATCGCGCGTGACACTGCCGTGCTGCGTTTTGTTGAGATACTCCATCGTGAAGTTGCCGTTTTCGTCGAGTGTATAGGTGAACGGTGTATCATTGAAACCGAGTTCCGCGATGGTTCCGGGGTTGACAATCGTACCGGTTTTGCCGTCTTTGTTAAACAGCAGCAGGGCATTAAGGTGCTTGATATCATACAGACCTGCCGGAATCTCTGTGAGATACTGCTGGAGCAGTTCGACATTACGGTGTTCGACATCCGTATTTCCTTTTTCGTCGCGCTGCCTGTAGAGAAAAGCGGTTCCCTGACCGTCGAAGATGCTGACATCGTATCGCTCTGAAAGCTGCAGACCGGATTCGGTCTCATATTCCAGCAGGAATGAGAGTTCGCCCCGGAAAATGCCTGCATCTTTCAGGGCAGGAAGGGGTGTGTTCTGCGTTTTCGCGCCTTCTTTTTTGGCTGCCTCGATCAGCTGATTCGCGGGAATAAACTTCCTGCCTTCATATTGCATCTGCAGAATCTTCGAGGAGACGAGTTCCGCATATGTCTTGCTGTCCGTATCTTCCAGCTGATAGTTGGTGTCAGCATATGCACGGACGCTGCAGTGTTTTGTTTCACTGCCGGAGACAAGCGTCAGGTCGCTGCCCTTTGCTGTATAGGTATAGGTTGTCTCGGAGCCGTCCCAGAAGCTTGTGAATGTGATATCCTTTTCGCCGATCACATAGATGCCGTTTTTCTCATCCACCCAGCAGCCGGTTTTGCGGACAAGCTCCTCTGCGGCGTTGTCATCAGAGCGGATTTCAACAAAGTTATAAGCCTCGTCCAGAACGGTGAAAGAATAGTTTTTCAGATCGGTGATATCATATTTCACGTTCCAGACGTCCTTCTGATCGGGCTCCGGTGCGAGCACATCCGCAAAGTTGTAATACTGACCCTCCTCGCGATTTGCGATATCCGAATACTTGCGGAGCACATAGGGAAGCGTGCCGATGTTTTCATATTCTTTTCCTGTCAGCACGGTTCCGCTGCCATTTGAATAGGCAAAGAGGATATTGGCAAAATTCACCTGTTCGATCAGCTGCTGCTTGCCGCCCGGCTGATAGACACCGGCCTGACCGCCGGCGCCGCTGCCGACCACCGCAAGACCCTGCAGCTTTCCGTTATCGGATGCCGTGATCTCCAGATAGGTTCTGCCTTTTTCCGCTGTGATTTTATGCGTGACCTTCGGCGCCTGTCTGTCGATGTGAACCGTCTCGCTGAATACCTGCGGATGCTCCTCGGAGCCGGGATATGCGATCCATCTTTTTGTTGTGTATTTGTAATCGCCTTCCTCCAGCACATCAAACGGGATATCGAAGGCTTCGCCGTATTTCTGCTGATAGAGAACTGTTCCGTCTGCAGCATCCAGCTCGTGTAAAGATTTGTATGTTCCGCGTCTGCAGCTGTAGAAATAGGTGCCGGTGATGCAGTCGGCGATGCTGTCTTTGTTCGGGGAGATCCAGCACTCCTCCGGAATGGCGTTCAGCTGTGCCTTTTCTTCCTCTGTTCCGTAGGTTTCGGCAAGGAAAAAGCCTGTTTTCTCGTCGATCTTTTTGAGCTCGTCGATCGGCGCATGTGCAAGAATCTGTTTGTAGATCAGTCCTTTTTGAATCAGAGAGGACGGAACGGCATCCGTATTGGCGCCGAGCTGGATCAGGACGCTGTCCATTTCCGGATCAAAGATCGGGAGCTGTGCCCAGTCGCCGTGGTAGCCGAGCAGCGGGATCGAGATATCCGCGCTGTTCTCCGCACCGGAGAGCAGCACATAGCCTTCTGTAAAGAAGCCGTATTTGAACAGCTTTTCCAGATCGCGGCACTGTGCAGCATCCAGCGTGACGCTGATTTTGACGGTTCTGCTTTCTCCTGCGGCAACTGTGACCGGACCGCTGAAATCCGTTGTGCACTTGAGCTTCTGCTGACCGCCGGTTCTGTCGCAGTTCAGCTCGTTGTCATAGTAGGTGCCGTCGGTTGTCAGGCAGACATCCGCCTGTTTGAAGGTCACATCCTCGCTGCCGGAATTGGTCAGCGTGACATGGAAGCTGAAGCTGTCGCCGAGCTTGTCAAACAGATTGATCTTTGCATCGCCGGTTTCACCGCTCATCAGCACCTTTGCGTTCAGTGCCCTGTCCAGCGCAACCAGACCGGCGCCCTGCCGTCTCGGTGTGACAAATACGCCGTTCTCCTGATAGGGGACTGCGGTATTCATCATCAGGCGGCGGAGATAGGAGGCAAACTCCGCACCGGAAAGTTTGATATCCTGCTTTTCGAGATATTCGCGGAGCACCGCCGTGCAGCCTGCAACATAGGGCGAGGACATGGATGTTCCGGATGCGGTCATCGTGCCGCCGTCATATGCGGCAGAGCGCACACTTCCGCCGATGCCCATGATATCGGGGCGCAGATCCAGAGACTGTTTGACGCCCCAAGCGGTATAAGAGCTGACGCGCTCTTTGACATCGCGCAGGGCCTTTTCGCCGGAAACGGAAATGTACTTCTTTTCCGCATTGCGCAGCACCTGACCGTCTTCATACGAGACGCCGCTGACCCAGATTCCGGATTCGGAATAGATGTAGTCCATGCCGTCCGGTTTCTCCTTGTCGATCAGGAGCAGTCCGGCGGCGTTTTTCTGAATCGCGCGCTCTGCAATGTCGGCGGTTTTGAACGAGGTGCGCTGTACCAGTGCGATGCGGTCCTGCAGATCCCCGATTTCATCAAACTCCGCCTGCGATCCGTTGCCGCAGTCTGCATAGGAATAATCGCCCGGCTGCAGGACATCGGAAAGAAAGTAGGTTGAACCGTTGTTGTTGATCATCGGGATGAGCACCATTTTTCTGTCCTCGTGGCGGATCACGCCGAACTCTGCCGGACCGACATTGTTCGCGGAGGCAACCAGCAGGATCGGGGAACCGAGCTCCGCTTTGTCACAGATCATGCCGGTATCGGGATTTTCGGGAATTGTTACAATGCCCCATGAATAAGCGCCGTTATCCGCATTGCCGGCAGAGTTGCAGATGATGACACCGGCACGGTCTGCGGCTGCGACGGCTTCTGAGACCGGATTTTCGCCCCAGTATTCGATGGCGTCTGCGCCCCAGCTCATGTTGATGACATCGGCATGCAGTTTGACGGCGTCCTCGATTGCGGCAAGTCCGGCATCTGCGTTGATGTGACCGCCGTTTGCGCAGACACCGAAGAACATCAGCTGTGCATCCTTTGCAATGCCGGAGAGCGTTGTACCGTCGCTGTCCGTGAAGGTGTTTCCTGCCGCAATGCCGCTGACATGCGTGCCGTGATATTCATACGGGTTTGAGATTCCCTCATAGGGATTGTCAGGGTTCGCGTAGTTCATGACATAGGGCAGCTTACTGCTGATGTAGGAGCGGTCTGCATCCGCCTTCACATTCAGTGTGCCGCTGCTGATGACTTTCTCGATATCTTCCTTGCTGACCGCTGTTTCGATGTCATCCGCAAGCGGTTTGAACATCGGGTGCGTGACATCCAGCTCCGAGTCAATGACCGCGATGACCTGTCCCTCGCCGGAGCAGCCGGTCTCCGCATGAAATGCAGGGAATCCGCTGAACGCAGCCGCACGGTTCATCTGCGGCACGGCGATGTCCGCGGTCTCCGTCACGCTGACGACGTCCGGGAGTGCGCGCACACGTTCGATCAGGTTTGCGGGCAGCTTGCAGCTGAATCCGTTGTAGAGCGCGCTGTAGCTGAATCCGACCTGCAGCGCCGGATAAAACTGCCGGATGCGCTCCTGCACAGCCTGCTGCTGTTTTTCGTACTGCGCTGTCAGCTCTGCCGCCCGTTCTGTTTCCAGAAAACCGGCGCCCTGCCCGAGTGCCTCGGGCTGTGCCATGAGCGCGTCGCCCGTGATCTTGACAATGACTGTAACGGGTTCGCTGCTGTCACTTTGCTGCGCGGGGACATCAGCGGCTGCGGGCGGTGCTGTCTGTGCAGATGCCCGCGGGATGCCTGCCCCGCAGACAGCAGACCATGACATGACGGCTGCCGCTGCAAGACAGAGCGCTTTGACTGGGATGTTGTGCTTCAATGTGATCAGTCCTTTCTAAAACTGTGTCAGATGTGCGTGTCTCCGGATTTTTCTGTGCCGGATCTTTTTTCTGCGCCGGCTTTCTGCGAAACCTGCTGTGCGGAATCCGGAACCATGCGATTCGGTTTCCCCCGTTACAATTCATAAAAATGATACTATTATCTTAGCATATTTCTTGTCAAAATGCAAGCACTTTCCGGAATCTGCCAGAAAATTTAAGGCAATACCGCACAATGCTGGTGGTGCAGATGCGCAGTCAGATTTTTCGTCAGATTGTATGAAAATGACGCCGCTGGGCTTACGCCCAGCAAGGAATTTTCGTGCAAGATGGCGGAAAATATGCAAGCAGATGTGCCGCCAAGCCGTCAGGCGGGCGTTGTGCGGTGTTGCCTTAAGAATTACAGCTGCGGGCGGTTTTCTGCTGCTGTGTCCGCAGCGCAAAGACTGCCGGAGCGCTGCGCTTGACAAAACGGTTATGATGACATATAATATTGATGTCCCAACTATCTCTTGAAGATATCTGCTTGTCTTTTTGCCATGATACTGCGTTAGAAATCCTTGCCTTGTCTCATGACAAAAATCCTGCGCATCTATTCTTCAAGATTTAATTGGTACATCAATAAGAAAAAAGGCACCAAGCATGCAGATATTCACAGTATGATCGGAGAATGAACCATGATGAAAAAACATCTTATTCTGTTCGCGGCTGCGCTGCTCGCCCTGTCTGCTCTGACAGGCTGCGTGGAGGATATCCCGCCGGTCACGGATGTGGAGCCGGTATTCATCGAAACGGAACCGGTGACCACTGCGCCGCCCGAAAAGCAGCTTGTGGAGATTGATCCGTTTGAGGGGCTGGATTTCAAGTTCTATCATGATGAAGACGGACAGCTGACGGAGAAAGCCTACAAAAAATATTTCGGAGAGCCGCAGGAGACGGAGGAGAACGGCGAAACAAAGCGCATCCAGATTCTTTCTGCAACAGGGGCAAAGGGGCTGCAGAAGTGCAGAAACCTCAAATGCAGTCTGGATATCTGGCGCGAGGTTCTGCCTGCGGAGCTGCAGGAGGGCGACACGGTCACATACCGGCTCCTGCTGGATGACGGCAAGGTTTCCGAAGCGAAAATCTCTTCCGTTCTCGAAAAGGAGTACGGCATCCGGCTGAAACAGACAAAGCTGGATGTCAAGGCGCATTTTGAGGAGGATGCCGTCAAGGAAATTGACCCCTTTGAGGGCGGAAATGTGCACTTCAATCTGAGCCGCGATCACTTTGAGATTTCGCACAACCTCAAAGAGAAGCTTGCAGATCTCGGCAAAAAGCTCGATACGCCGGAGTTTGATGTCACGCTCTCGCTTGTCGAGGGTGAGGATCTTGACTATCTGGCATTCGGCGACAAGGTCAAGTATACGCTCAAGCTTGCGGCAGACGGCAGGGAGTATCAGGGCGAGGAGATCAACCAGTACCTTGCCGCAAACTGGAAACGCGCACATTTTTCGCAGACCGAAAAAGAGTTTGTTGTAAAGCCGGATGAGCAGGAGAATGCGAATGCGCAGAATGTCAATGCGGCACTGAAGCGTCCGGAGGGCTGGCGGCAGATTGCAGCAGACCCGCCGAAATTCAGCAAAGCTGATCTGCGGCATATCGACGGCTCCACCGCAACGATTCCGATTACGGCGGAGCTGATCCGGCAGTTTGTGAAGCCGGAGGACGCAGACATCCAGTATTATGTCAACCACAACACAACCGGTCCTGCTTACGAAAATCTCATTCTCGGCAAAGCCAAAAAGACAATCCTGTTTGCGACAGAGCCCTCTGAGGCGGAACGCAAACTTGCCGCGGATAACAATGTCGAGCTGGATATCGCACCGATCGCGCAGGACGGATTCGTGTTCATCACGCACAAGGACAACCCCGTTGACAGCCTGACCGTCTGGCAGATTCAGGCGATCTACAGCGGACAGATCACGAACTGGTCGCAGGTCGGCGGAAAGGACGAACCAATCGTTGCCTATCAGCGGGAGGCGGATTCCGGCAGCCAGACCGTCATGGAAAATATGGTCATGAAGGGGCTTGAGATGACAAAGGCGCCGGAAGAAACGATCGTTCACGGCATGGACGAGCTGGTGAACACCGTCGCGAAGTATCAGAATGAAACCTGCAGCATCGGATATTCGTTCTATTATTACATCAAGAATCTCTACCAGAATCCGGATATCAAGGTGCTGAAAATCAACGGCGTTACGCCGGAAAATGAGAACCTGCTCAACAAGAGCTATCCGTTCACCTCTGCCTATTACGCCGTGACGCGCAAGGGCGGCGATCAGAAGGCTGAGGAGATCAAGCAGTATCTCCTTTCCGACGAAGGACAGGAGATTGTCAAGCTTGCAGGCTACTGCCCTGTGAAGTGATCCGGCGAACGGAACCCATATATCACCGGTTTCGCATGAAACTGTGTGATGCCTTTTCCGACAAACTGACAGCGCTCCGTGACGGGGCGCTGTTCGCTTATCTGAAATTTTTTCCGGAATCTGTGACCTGTTCCGGACAATTCGAGTCGTATTAGATAGAGGACCTCAATCCATAACATGAAAGGGGCGACGGACATGGCAATATTCAGTGATGCCGAGCTGCTGACGCTGTTCAATTCGCGCGATCAGGCGGCACTCTCGGCGACGGAAAAACAATACGGCAAACTCTGCCTCTGCATCGCCGATCATATTCTCGGCTGCCGCGAGGATGCGGAGGAGTGCGTCAATGATGCGCTGATGAAGCTCTGGAACAGCATCCCGCCGGAGCAGCCGCGCAGCTTTGCAGCATATCTCAGCGTGATTGTGCGCAATCTTGCATGCACGCGGCGGACTGCTGCACAGACAAAGAAACGGGGCGGCGGCGAATTCACGGTCGCCCTCTCGGAGATCGAGGATACACTTGCCGCACCGGAGCATCCGGAGGCGGTGCTCGATACCATTGCAATCGGCGATGCGTTGAACCGCTTTCTCGATACGCTGCCCGCGGAGACAAACGCGATGTTTGTCATGCGCTACTGGAGCGACATGAGCATCAAAGAAATCGCGGCGCGCTGCGGCAAAAGTCAGAGCAAAGTGAAAATGACGCTGCTGCGCACGCGCAATGCGCTGAAAGCCTTTTTGGAACAGGAGGGTCTACGATGAAGGAACAGGATTACATCCGGATCATGGATCGCATCCGGAACGATCATATCGAAAACGCAATGCTCTGGGATGTTTCGGCTCAGCAGCAGAACCGGCGCTCGATCCGGCGGCTGAGTCTCGGCGTCGGCGCAATTGCGGCATGTATTGCAGTTGTGATCGGCTGCATCGGATACAGTGTTCACCGTGAGCATCTTGCGAATCCGTCCGGCGAGACAAGCGGCGCGGAGAACGGAGATCAGCTCAATCTCTTTGGCGGACACGGCGAAATCAAATGCACACTCGGAAATGACAGCAGCATCCTTTACAGCGACGATGAATACTATTATTTCCCGACGAACATCGGCGCCGCACAGGAAGATGCAGCGGTCGGGGGGCCCTCTCCGGATTCGTTTTCGTATCTCCGCTGGGAGAAAGAGGGCGGCTCCGTCTGCGAGCAGCGCACCTATGAAGGCATCCTGCTGAGCGACGGCGAACAGCTCTATACCTATCATGACGGGCAGCTTTTCATCACGGACAGCCGCGGCAATGAGACATTCTTCTCCGGTGTGCCGTGGAAGCCCTGCCGCATTCAGAAGCTCGGCGATGACTGGTATTTGCTCTCCGCCTTTCTTGAGGATTCGTGGATTGACGGTCATCCGCAGCCCTATCTGTTTCTGGATAAGCCGGGCGAAGGCATCTATCAGCAATACGGCAATTACGGCGATGTCCGTTCGGACGGCAAGGGTGATACGGTCTACTTCCGCTCGGAAAATCAGATTTACAGCGCCCCGCGCAAATCTCCGAATCAGAAGACCTTGCTTGCAGATGCCGGTGATGCGCCCGATGCGATCGCGGACTGGACCGTTGACGAAAACAATCTGTATTATATCGCCGTTTCGGACGGCAGCGTGTGGTATCGCATGAAACCGCTTGATCTCGACACACAGGAGCAGTCTTGGGAATGCATGTATCCGGATTTGTCCGGCACGGATAAACAGAGCCTCCGCGATGCGGATGATTCCGAATTGCCGACACGTCTGTGGAACTACTACTATTTCAATGATGGGCAAAATCAGAGGCTTTTCACGGTCACATATACCTACCGTGCTGATGTACCGGAGTTTCAGGTTTATTCCACCGGCAGCCCGATCTTTCCGCCCGGTATCTCCTCCGCGATGTGGTATCGGTATTCTGTCACCGCGGCGGAACTCTGGGGCGATCATCTGCCGGATCCGGATGTGCGCCTGGACATGACATTCTTTGAGACGGACGAACACTTCATCTTCACGCTGCCGCAGGAAGGCATGCACGGCGAACAGATCGTGCAGCTCCAAAAGAGTACGCAGGACTGCCGCTATCTCGGCGTGAATTATGTGCAGCAGGAGACAAAACCGCAGGAGACCGAATCACAGGAAACAAAACCGCAGGAAACTGAACCTGCGGACATCACAAATGCTGCATCCGATCTCAACGCGCTCGGCGGAAAGGGAAAGCTCCGCAGCTACGATCCATATAGCCTGAACTATCTTGGAAGTTCCGAAATCGCAGAAGATGATGAATATATCTATTATTATACCTATGGTGTGCGCGCCCGCAAAACCGGCGGCGATACGGTATTTGAACCGCTGAATCTGCCGCAGATTCCGCAGTACAATCCGGATCCTGAAGCAGGACGAAACCTTTATGTCTCAGACGGCTTGGTTCTGCTTACAGATAACAATGCACTGATTGCGGTGCATCCGGACGGCACGCAGACTGTTCTTCTCTCCGATCTCGGAACGTATGATATCATCGGCTTCATCCATGATGCATCCGGCAACCCTGCCAGACTCATCCTGAACAATTACACGCAGGTGAACGATTCTATCGTAGTTCTGGATCTTGAAACCGGAACACTCCGTCAGAAGCATACCACTAATTATTCATTTAACGATTGGAAATTCGTTGACGGGAAACTTTATGCGATCGGGTGGAATACGGGCAAACATTCATGGGACACAGACTCAGATTCTCTTAATTTTGAATTGTTCCGATTTGATGAAGACGGAACCCCCATTCAGGTCAGTACACCGGAATGGAAAATTGCCTCAATCTATACGGTAATAATTGAAGACAACGAAACAATCTGGTTCCGCAATTTAGATGAGGAGCCGTGCAGAGGCAATTTGCTGGATCGTTCTGTCACTGTCGTTTCAGAGGACGAATACAGCAAACACGGCATGATTCCGGGTACCGCACGTTCTGTCTATCTGAATATGCTTGATTCAGATGCAAAGAAGATTATATTCCTGAATCATGAAACCTCCGGCGAGCAAATCCTGAAAGAATTCAATAATCCGGAATGGGAGATCGTCATCCAGGGTTTTTATGTCGAAAACGGCGTCATCCATATTGCTGTCAGCGCGCATGAATACGAGTCGGAAAAGCTCGTCAGTCTGACCGTATTTACGATTGACGGCGACAAGATTTCCTCCTATGAGATCACCGCACCGTGAGATGCGCCTGACTGCGTGCAAAAAAATCAGCCTGCCGCGGCAGAACCGCAGACAGGCGTTCAACATGGGGATTCTTATCAAGCGTATGGCGCAGGGGAAACCGTGCCGCATGCTCTGTGATGATTATACACGATCACGGATGCAATTGCAATCACGGAACTGCTCATTTTCCTGCACATTTGCATCATCCGGAGCGATCCCGTAAAAATATAAGCCCCGAAGCGGTTTGACTGCGCCGCTTCGGGGCTTTTTGTCTGATTCCGTTATTCCGGTTCCTCTATGAATGCTTTAACAGCGCACCGCATTCCCCGGGCTTATCAAACATGATCTCATGCCTGCCGCGGAGCTCGGTGAGTTCGCAGCTGCCCAGCTTTTCGACATAGGTGTTGAGCGCAGGAACGCTCTGCGCAATCGAGGAAAGATAGTTCTCGCAGACCTCATCATCGCTTGCGCCCCCGACAGCCATTTCAGACCTGAGCCTGTCGGAAATCCATCCCTCGCTGATGAGCTCCTCCTTTGTGTGAAGGCGCGCATGACGCTGATATACATCTTCGGGACATCGTCCGGCTTGCCATTGTTTTTTCCGTCAGTGCAGATTTGTAATTTTATGGTTCGGCTTGATTGGCAGCGGGCAGTGCGCGGTGTTCTCTGCGGTACTGCAGTGCGGTGATGCCGCATTTCTCCTTGAACTGCCGCATAAAATGCGACTCGTTCCGGTAGCCGCACTGCAGGGCGATCTCCTGAATGCGCAGCTCCGTATACTGCAGCAGCTTCTGTGCCTTGCCGATGCGTGCATTGATGATATCGTCCATGCAGCTTGCAGAGAAATACTGCTTATAGAGCCGCTGCAGGTGGCTCCGGCTGATGCCGATTTCCGCTGCAATATCTGCGATGTTCCAGTCGCGCTGCGGCTCTGCGATGATCTCACCGCGCAGACGCAGGAGCTGTTCCTTGTAATCCGGCGCAAATCCGGTTTCCGCTGCAGTGCGGTCCAGAACCGCCTGCTCACAGGCTTCTGTTTCTGTGGCAGCCTGCGCAAGCGAACTGCATGTCAGCCAGCTTGTCACCGCAGTCAGATGCGGCAGGGCAGCGCCCGTTTTTCCGAGCAGATGCTGCATTCTATGCTCTGCCTTTGTCATGATATCGACAGAAACCGCTGCATCGTCCGTCTCCGGTTCTGCCTGCAGAATCAGCGCAAAGACGCGCGGCTGCATACGGGCGAGAAATCCGTTCTCCGGCAGGATATCACGCAGCGCATTGGCAAGCAGCAGCGCCGTATCGTATTCGGGGGCAGCGTGCGGTGAATCGGCAAAGCTCAGCATGATCAGCAGCGGCACACCGTCCTCACACTGCAGCAGCCTGTGCAGATGCTCGGCAAGCCCGCGGCGGTTATAGAGACCGGTCTCAGGATCATGCGTGGAGAGCACTGCCATCTGTTCGCGCCGGTAGTCGGCGTAGAGCGCCTGCTGCAGCTGATATAATCCGTGCGCTGCCGCATCGCACCAGCCGGTGTAATATTCATCCGGCTCCATGTCCAAAGGTGTGCGGTAAGCAGTTGCGATGTATCCGAAAATCTGCCCGTGGGTGTGCAGAGAGGTCATCAGAATCAGCATCGGCTCGTGCAGCTTCTGCAGTGCCGGCAGAATCTCCCGCGTATCAAAGAGATACTGATCCGGCGCATTCTGCCCGCGGCGTTTGGAGAGCGCGAGCAGCATCTGCTCCGGATAGCCGTGCTGCCGGATGATCTCCGGATGCGCGAAATCCATGCACCAGTCTGCGCAGAGACAGACATCCAGCCAGAGCCAGTTCAGCAGCACATGCCCGACGCTGTCTATCTTCCGGATCCAGCCGTTCAGATCTGCGGCGCCGCCTGTCTGCGCAAACAGATTGGCGGCAAGGAAAGTCCGCTTCTGAATCTGATTCTGCACCCTTGCGCGGATATATTCTGTGAGCGCGGAATCGGCACTCTGCTGCGTTTTTGCAGGATCGCAGCCGCAGCTTTCACCGTAGCGAATGGTCTGCCGGATATCGGAGACGCCGGTCGGTTCGCCGGTGATCATCTCGTGCAGCATCAAGGCGGCATCTGCGCCGTACTGCCGCTCGCGCCCCTCAATCGTTGTGATGCGCGGGCGGTTGAGCCATGAATCCCAGCTGCCGTCATAGCCGGTGATGCGGATGTCATCGGGGACTGCGATGCCGTTCTGCATCAGAGATTCGCAGAGCGCGGCTGCCATGACATCGCTGGCGCAGACAACTGCATCCGGCTTCGGGATGGTGCCCGCTGCGATCTTTCTGCCGATCTCAGCAGGGATATCCCGCCAGAATCCGCCGTAGAAAACGCACGCATCGGTAAACGGCAGACCGGCTTCGTGCATGGCCTGCCGCCATCCGGCGATGCGCTCCTCGGAGGCGCGGCTGTCCTCATTTCCGGAGATGCAGTAGATTGTTCTGCAGCCGTGCACTTCGATCATGTGCTTTGTGATCCGGTACATGCTTTCCTGCTGGCGCGGCCGGATATTCTCGAACGGGAGCAGGTCTTCTCCCATGACAAGGCAGGGGATATTTGTCTGCATCAGTTTCCGCCGGATGCTGCTGCATACCTGCTGATTGTGAAAGCGCTCCGCTGCAAACAGGATGCCGTCGAGCTGCTGCATCGCGGGCAGTGTATAGATGTTTTCCAGTCCGCGGATATAGCTGTCCTGCTGCAGATCCATGTGTGAATCGTAGATTCCGGTATATACGAAAACATCGTAGGCAAGTGCTTTTGCTGTATCAAAAAAGCCCTGCAGCATTTCGTAGTCCAGCGGGTCTGTGACCGTCGGCAGGATGACGCCGAGCCGCTTCAGCAAAGTGATCCCCTCCCTTCATGTTGATCTGTAGACAGTATAGCATGCTTTGCGGAAATTGTCAATTATACAGACCGCCGCACTGCCGGTCAGAGATATGTTGTCAACCTATCTGATGTATACGGTTGACAATCGAGCGGCGAAGTGGTATAATACCGGAAGAATCATTCTTTGGATAAGGAGCGCATTATGGATATTGAAGCAATGACCGGAGAAATCATCGCCGGAAGAAGACTGAACAGAGCGGATGATCTGCAGGTTCTGCTGCAGACAGACCTGCGCACACTGACCGCATGTGCAGACCGGCTCCGGCGGCATTTCAGCGGCGATGCTGCCAATCTGTGCAGCATCATAAACGGGCGCAGCGGACGATGTTCCGAGAACTGCAAATTCTGTGCGCAGTCGGCGCATTACTGCACCGGTATCGAGGAATACGGCTTTCTCGGGCAGGAGAAGATCGCGGCGGAGTGTCAGCACAATGCGGAACAGGGCGTGCACCGCTTTGCGATTGTGACAGCAGGGCGCAGACTCTCCGGCGCAGAATTTGAACAGGCACTCGAAGCCTTCCGCAGGCTCTCCCGCACGCAGCATGTCGGGCTGTGTGCTTCATTCGGATTGCTGGAGCCAGAGCAGTTTGTGCAGCTGCGTGAAGCGGGCGTGACGCGATATCACGCCAATATCGAGACCTCGCGGCGGAACTTTCCGAATATCTGCACAACGCACACATTTGACGATAAGCTGACATGCATCCGCAGGGCAAAGGCGGCAGGGTTGGAGGTCTGTTCCGGCGGCATCATCGGGATGGGCGAGAGCTGGGCGGACCGCATTGACATGGCGCTGACGCTTGCCGAACTCGGCGTCCGGTCTGTCCCGATCAATGCGCTGATCCCGATTGCCGGAACGCCGCTTGCGGATATTGAACGCATCACCGAACCGGATATTCTCCGCACTGTTGCGATCTTCCGGTTTCTGGTTCCCGAGGCGGATATCCGGCTTGCTGCGGGGCGCAATCTGATGACGAACTGCGGTGAACAGGCTTTCCGCTCCGGCGCCAACGCTGCGATCACCGGCGATATGCTCACAACATCCGGCAACCGGATTCGGGAGGATATTGCAATGCTCAGCCGCATCGGATTTTCTGTGAAACAGGATTGAGTTGCTGCAATATATGCATAAAGCGCAAATTTTAAGAAGTTTTTGACGAAATTTAAGCAAATCTTTGCTAGACTTTCCCCTTGGTTATCATTTATAATGAATATACGGTGCGGATAACCGCATGCAGCCAATTCTTGATAAAGGGGGATTCGATTATGAAAAAACACATCTCAGCACTGTCAGCGATGATGCTGGCAGCCACCACGCTGCTTTCACCGGGCTTCTGTAAGCCGGTTGAAACGGCAGCGGCAGCCGATCCGGTCCGGA
Organism: Oscillospiraceae bacterium; assembly: GCA_017523995.1. Next base: position 28,361 of record JAFWUX010000003.1, read on the forward strand.
TCATGCCGGTCGGTGATTCCATCACAAACGGTGACGGCGAAACCGGCGGCTATCGGAAATATCTTGACTATGCACTCAAGCAGAAGAATATTTCCTTTGATATGGTCGGACCGAAAAAAGACATGAACGCATCATTCAATTACAACGGACAGAACGTGCAGTATGACAGCGATCACGCCGGTTTCAGCGGATTCCAGATCAAGGAGGTGCCCGGCTGGGGACAGGCGCAGAACACCGGCAGTCTCTATAACGAGCTGAAAAACGGGAACAAGGTCAAGCAGTATGATCCGGATATCATTCTGCTGATCATCGGCACAAACGATATGACCGCGAACCGTGATCTCGGCGCGTGTTCGGATGATCTGCATGCGCTGCTCGATTACATGCTCGAAAACATGGATCAGGACGGCATGATCTTCCTTGCATCCATCCCCGAATTTACGGCATACGGCGGCAGTCCGCAGCGTGTCGGCAATTATAACAATACTGTCAAAAAGGTTGCGGAGGATTACAAAGGCTCCGGCAAGCATGTGCAGTTTGCGGATATCCACGGCTGCCTGAGCACTTCCGATCTCAGCAGCGACAATCTCCACCCGAGCGGCAAGGGCTATGAGAAAATGGGCAAGTTCTGGGCAGAGACCATCGCGGATTATCTGGCGGGCAGCAGTCCTGCTGTCACGGATGAGCCGCAGCAGTCTGATCCTGCCGATACGCCTGCAACGCCTGCGCGCACCGGTTCCGAGCTGCTGTATTCCGATTTCGAGAGCGGACTTTCCGGCTGGACAGCGCGCGGCAGTGCATCGGTTGCGGTCAGCAAGACGGAGGCGGCAGGCGGCAAGCAGTCGGCAGCCGTGACGGACCGCAGCGACGCATGGAACGGCATCGCATATGATATCAGCAGTATTTGTCCGGCGGGCACGGTTATTGATGTATCCGCGAGTGTGAAGCAGACATCCGGTTCCGCGGTCAAATTCAAGATGACCGTTCAGTACGGCTCCGGCAACGGTGCGGAATATGACACCTTTGTTGAGGAGAGTGTCGCCTCCGGAAAATGGGGCACGCTTTCCGGTGAGCAGTATACCGTCAAGAGCGGGTCCTCGCCGGTGCTGTATATCGAAACAGATACCGACAAATGCGATTTCTATGTGGATGACATCATCGTGAAAAAAACGCCGGGCGCTGCACAGCCTGCGGTCTATAAGCTCGGCGATGTGGACGGTGACGGTGCGATCAATGCAGCCGACCTTTCCCACGCGAAAAAAGGCATGAAGGATAAGTTTGCGAACAACAGCATGAAGAAAATGGCGGATGTCAACTGTGACGGCAATGTCGATCAGACGGATATCGAATGGTTTGTGCAGTATCTGCTCGGCAAGGTCAGCGAATTCCCTGAGCCGCTGACGCCTGCAAAGGGCGACATGCGCACGATCTCGGAATATACGCCGGTCTGTGAGGCGGAGCTCAAGCCGCTTGATTACGGCATCCTCGATGCAAAGGCCGGCACTGCTTACGGCACACTCAAGAAGGAATATTACAGATCGAAGGCGGCAAATAAGGATAAGCCCTATAACATCCTGCTTCCGGCGAACTACGATCCGAGCAGAGAATATCCGGTTCTCTATATCCTGCACGGCTATTATGAGGACGAGGACAGACTGATGACCAAGGGCAACAACGGCGATGCCATGCGGACAAAGGAGCTTGTCGGAAACCTGATCGCACAGGGCAAGGCAGAGGAAATGATCGTTGTCAGCCCGCTTGTCTTTACAAGTGCGACCATGAACAGCCCGAGCGGCATGGATAACCAGAGCAACGCTGCCTATGATGCATTCGTCGATGATATCGTGGACAGCCTGATGCCGCATATCGAGAGCAAGTACAGCGTCGCGACCGGCAGAGAGAATACGGCAGTCACCGGCTTCTCGATGGGCGGCAGAGAATCGCTCCAGATCGGCATGAAGTATGCGGATAAGTTCGGCTATGTCGGCGCAGCGTGTCCGGCACCGGGCGTTTCCGGCAGCTTCAAGTGGAGCAGCGAGGCAGAGGCGCCGTCGCTCGTGTACATCACCGCCGGTACTGCTGATGATGTTGTCGGCACCTCGATTCCGGAGGGCTACCACAACAACTTCACGAAGAACAATGTCCCGAATATCTGGCAGGTCGTGCAGAACGGTCATCACGGCGATGATTCCATCCGCACACATTTCTACAATTTCGTGCAGTTTATTTTCAAGGCATAATCTGCAGATCAGAAAACAGCACTCCGGCTTCGGGGTGCTGTTTTTCGTACCGGAATATTGCAGGGCATAGAAAATGCAGAGCTGTAACTGCTCTGCATTTGTAATCCGTATGATATGCTCCCTGTTCTCTGCGTTCAGATCAGAATGACCGCAGCAATATACACAGCCGTCATGATGAGCGGAACCATGAGAAAGAACATTCGGGATTTTTTACTTTCTGTATTCTGCGCATTCTTTAAGATGTCTGAATCCAGCAGCGCAAGTTTCGGGCATTTTTCCAGATATTTCACCGGAATTTCCTGCCCTTCTTCGCATGAAAGCGGATACAGCGCCTGCCTGCTTGTCAGGGGAGTCGGGGGGAATTCCTTAGAATACTCTTTTGCGCCCGCATGATATTTCACAGTGAATGAAAAAAGCGCTTTCCTTACCCACTCATCCAAACCAAGCTGATCCGGACGCGGGATTTCTTTTACGGATTCGATAACCCCTTTTGTCTGTCTGCCGTGCTTCTCAATATACCCCCTGATAATGGGCTGACAGAGCGCGCATGCAAACAGGATATCTATCATCAGAACGATTATTCCGATGCCGGCTTTTATGACGATTCCGGATACAGCCGCCGCCTGATCACCGGGGATGATACCCGCCACCGCCATCACGCCTATGACCGAGCCGATGACTGCTCCTGCAAGTATCCATCTGACCGTCATTCTGAAAGCGCGGCTGTCCTGCGGATCATATGTCTGCATGTTGTCTGACCTCCTGCTGTTCTGTGTCTGTGGTTTATTTTCTGCGGTTCTTGTATGCTTTGAGAAATCCGAAGCCGAAAAATATCAGCAGTCCGATGCTAAAGATGATCAATAAAAAATTTTTGTTGTGTATTCCCAAATAGAGAATGAAGCCGACAAATCCGCCGTAAACGGTCAGAAGTACCGCAGCCGCCGCTATGCGCAGAAACAGCGGAATCTTTTTATCCTGAACAGCCTGCAAAGAGCCGTCTATGATAAGATCAAGCAGTATTTCAAATATCATTTCCATGTCATAATCCTTTCGCAGTCAGGTTTGCGTCTCAATATGAAGTATGCTGTTATTATAGCACACCGTATCCGAAAAAGCAAGCTTCTTCATAGAAATTTAAGCCGCCGATGTGTCCGAAGCACACCGGCGGCTGTTCGTCTTTATTCAGGATCAATCGAGCTTTGCAATTTTGCGGAGAATTGCAATCACATCATCTCCGGTGAGACTGCCGTCACGGTTCATGTCAGCGTTTTGCTTGCCCCGTTCTGTAATAACTGCCGTATTGTCCTCTGCGGCAAAGCGCGCAACCAGCACAGCATCCGAGACATCGACATTGTTGTCGCAGTTTGCATCGCCGTAGGGCGCATTCTCAATTTCCGGATTGACTGTAGTAATCGGCTTGCCCTCAACAATCGGAACCACATTGATATGAAAATTGTCGATATTCTGCTCTTTGATGTAGTCACACACAGCAGCCCAGGCATTGATCTCGGCATCCTGATGAAACTCAACTACGATTGGTTGATAGCCGGGATACTCTTTATCGCTGACTATCCTGGCATCCAGTCCGTTTTCCTTGACAAATGCAATCAGCATGGCGCGAATCTGCTCAATATCAGTAATTTTCTCTGCTTCCGCTGTTGTCATTGTCGTAGTAGTTGTTGTATTATCAGCAGTGGGATTCGCTGTCATAATCGGGCTTCCGTCAGCGCAAGGAACCAAATTGAACGCAGTTCTTTCAATGGCGTTCTTTTCAGCAAATTCCAGAATCTGTCTGTTGGCGGATGTTTCCGAATCAAACTCTACGATGACAGTACCGGCATACTGCGGATATGCTTCATCGCTCACGCATTTGGCATCTATGTCACTCTCTGCGATATACTGTGTAAACAGTTCGCGGATTGTATCAGAATCTGTAATCTTTTCAGCTGTGACCGCTGTTTCATCTGCGGATGCAGGAAATGCATTCCATACAGAAAAAGTCATCAGCATGGCAACAACCGTGCAGATGGTCGAAATGATACGCTTTTTCATATTTCTCCCTCCTTGCTTATCATCGGTTTGTCAGGTATGCAATTCAGCATCTATCGGCTCGTTCCGTTGTCCGTCAGTCAGCGCAACTATTTTATATGCGTACCTGTCAATGTGATACTTTGCTGCAAAATCCTGAATGATAAAGCTGCATGGAATATCAGCTTTTGTGTTCCACTCAATTACAAGTTGAACCTGTCCGTTCGGTAAAGTGATGTTTTCGGCGCACCGTGCATCCAGAGCGTTTTCTTCAAAAAGTGCTGTATACATTGCGCGGATTGTATCCGGATCTGTGATTTCGTCATCGGGAATCGTGAATCCCTCCGGATCCTTCCACGCATAGCCCAATACAATACTCCGGACATTTTCGTTTTTGTCTGCAAGCAGAATCTGCTCCGGTGTCAGTGTGCAGAAAATACGCGGATAATACGGAAAGCAGATTGCATTTTCGCGATCCGCTCCGATTGCCGAAAGAATCGCAGAAATCTGTTCTTCCTTTGCGGCACGGTACAGTTTCTCCTGCGTTTCCATATAATAATCCCATTCCATCAGAGAAATTTCTTCCTCAGAATACAGATTCGGATCAAGCGTTTCAGCATATTTTCTGCCTGCTTCTTTCGCTTGGTCTGACAGTCCGGCTGTATGCTCATAATAAGTCAGGTGAACAGGAATCAGTGTTTCGCCCGAACGGATCTTCTGTCTGACCTTTTCTTCCGCCTTGGCTGACAGTTGATCGGGATCGACTGACGGTACCGCTTTTGTGGTGACTGTGGTCATTGCCGCGGTTGTGGATGTTTCGGATGATATAACAGCTTTTGCTGAACTTGTAGTGCGCACAGATGTCTGATTGTCTGCGGCCGGAGATGCCGATTCGGATGATGTCACATTTGTCACAGCCTGTTCTGTTGCGACTTTGCGCATTGTTGTGGCAGCCGGTTCTGTACGCAGCGATGTCACCGTCAAAGGCTTTGCAGTTGCGGTCTGAGCGGATGTGGCTGCCGCGGTCACTTCTTCGAGGAGCGAATCAACCTGACTGTTCTGCGGAATCAGATCATCCTGATTTCCGTGCAGCATCACCGCACCGAATCCGACCGCAAACAGCAGACAGGCTGCAAGGACGGCTCCGACCGTCCGGCGAGGGACTGCGGCTGTTCTGTTTGAAGCTGCAATGTGACCGCCTGAGCGCTTTGCCGGAGCAGATGCGCAGGCAGCAGGGGCAGGCGCTCTGCCGCGGCGGGGGTGTTTGTATGCCGAAACGATCATCTGATCCGGCAGATCGTTCAGCAATTCAGCAAGCTCCGTTGCATTCAAAGCAATCCCTCCTTTCTGAGATATGCCAGCAGCTTTTTCCGGATATGCGACAATGTCACCTGCACGTTATTCTCGCGCATTCCGGATTCCGCCGCAAGATCGGAAAAGGATGTGAAGCCCCAGTATCTGCGGATAAACAGGTTTCGCTTTTTGACCGGCAGCGATTGCAGAAACCGGCTGATTGCCTCCAGCAGTTCGCGCCGCTCCAGCTCAGAGAGTACATTTTCAGATGAAGGCAGCAATTCTGAAAGTTCTTCGAGCGCCGCAGCCTGCTGACCGCCGCCGCGTTTTGTACGGTGTCCTGCTTTATACCGGTTCAGCGCATGGTTGCGGACCGTTTTCAGCAGATAGGCGCAGAAGTTTTCCGGCTGTGCAGGCGGAATCGCATTCCAGATCTGCAGCAGCGCATCGTTCAGGCACTCTTCTGCATCCTGCTCACTGCCCAGAATATCGCGCGCAACGGTCCGGCAGAGCGCGCCGTACTGTTCCGCGATCACGGCAAGCGCCTGCTCATCTCTGTTATTCAGCATCAAAAGAATTCTTTTGTCATCTATGGCAATCACCGCCCTTCGCGTTTTGCCTTCATCCATAAAGACAACAAAACGCCGGAAAACTTAAAGCGTTTTCAAAAATATTTTTCTTTGTCTGCATTGTAGCATCTGCGGCGGCGTTTGTCAATATGCAGGCAGAAACAGCCGCTGCTTTCCGCATTCCCCCCAGTTGGGGGGTAGTATTCAGATTGAAAATATGATAAAATAATTACAACAATGGGGATCGCTGGATTCCGGCGCTCCTTTGTCTGATGTGTATTCCGGAAAGGAGCGAAAGCGATGATGATACGGCAGGTGATGCGGATGTGTGTACACCGTACAGCGGAATGACCGTTTGAACAATCAAGGATGAAACAGCCCATAAAAATCTATTTTGAAGGCGAGGTACAGACTTATGAAACACACGCGAAAACGCATCTTCTCTTTGCTGATGTCAGGTATCATGACAGCATCGCTGCTGCCTGCATATCTGGCTGAGCTGCCCATTCCGGCAGCAGCGGACGATCCGGTGGAGGACAACGATCCGACGATCGACTTTGACTACGCAAACGATCCGAATCACATTATTCTGAATGCAGACGATGCGCTGAAGGATCTTGCACAGCAGAAAAAAGACAGCATGGATTCCGGCAAAACAGAAGATATGAAGCAGAGATTCCCGTGGCAGCACGCGACATATGTGACTGCCGAAGGAGACAGCGGCCATTCGCTCCGCACGCTGCTTGAATCCAGAGACACCGATGTTCAGTATGTTTCGCTCGTAAAAGACTATAAAGGTTATTGGGATCATTGGGACAAGCAGAAATGGGAGCCGATCAAAATCACCACGGACAAGGTGCTTGACCTGAACGGACACCAGTTTTTGCTTCAATATGATGCAAACATCAATCACAAAGAAAACGGCCACGAGCAGGAATATAGCTGGGAGGGTGCACATTATCTGAGTGCCTTTGAAATCTCCGAGGGTGCAACGCTGACGATCATCGACTCCTCTGAATGGCGCGGAGACGGGAAGGGCACAGGTAAAATCGGATTTTATGCCGGCTGGTGTGACCATTATACCTATGACTACAAATGGTACGGCCACCGTGATCTGTTCCATGTACTGGACGGAAATCTGATCATTTACGGCGGCACCTATGAAGCCGGCGAAACCAAGATGCAGAGAAAAGTAGTTTCAAATTTCTCCATGAAAAAACTGACAACGGCCATCGGAACGGCGGTCGGACTCGGCGTGAACATTGCAAAATATGCAACGGGCATCTCAACTGCCGAAGCCGCATATCAGGATGTGCTGGAAGAAGTTGCTGATCTGGATGCAGGCACAGCAGATCCGAAGCCGCCGAAGACCTCAGAAACACAGAAGAATCAGCCGGACGGCAAAGCCAGCACCAGAAATCTGTCTGTCAGCGAAAAATCGGCGGAAAAAGACAAGAAGATTGCTGAAGGCGATAAGCAGGGAACACCGGAAGGCGAGAACAAGGCTGATGAAGAAGAAAAGGCAAAATACGATAAAAACACCAAGGTTGCAAAGGCGAAGAACGAAATTGTCAATCAGGCTGTCAATAAAGACGGCATCATGGGCATTGTCAACGAGGGCTTTTCGCTCGTGGATCAGGTCATAGATATGTTTGGCACAACAGAGTACCCGCCGATCTCCAATACGATTATGGGTACGGCTGTCCGTGTGGGAACCGCCGGCACCTTTGCCTGCTACGGCGGCAGCTACATCGGCAACGGCAGCACGCCGGATACACGGAATGCTGTTGTGGAAGTGATAATCAGTCCGAGTGCAGGTGCATGGACATATGATGCAAGAAAGCGGGAAGGCGGCAGAGCCTATATCTATGACGGCGATTTTACAGCCAATGCCGGTGCAAATGTGTTCAACATCTGCCGCGGCATTAAAGACAAAGAACTGAAAACAACCCAATATAGGCTCAACGCGAATAACAGTTCTGAAGTTGCGATTACCTATGACGAACATTTCGGCGTGGAGGAGCTCTTTTATCAGAATCAGGATCAGCTGGAAAAGGGAAGAATCGAAAACGGCACCGTCTATGACCAATACAACCAGGAAATCATCCCTGAACCGCTGACAACCGCCAATATTCAGGTGCGCGGCGGCACCTTCCACTGCCATTATAATGTGATCAACATGGCAAAGCTGGAAAAAGACGCGCGCACAAAAGCAGGTACCTCCGTTGACGCGCATTACCGCAAGTTCCCCGGCACCTCCGGCTCCGTGAACCTCGGCGTGGATTCCTTCGGCGAAGACATCATCCGCGACGGCAGAATCCAGATCGTCGATAATGCAGAGGGCTGTCTCGTTCTGATGGACGATCAGGAACCGGGCAAAGAAAACGGACTGTATCACTACCGCCTGTTCTGCGGCGACAACGAGCTGCGTACAAAATCCTATCTGAAGGTCTATCCGAATGAGGCAGTCACGAATTCATCGAATTCCATGCAGCTTGCCTATTATCTCGGTACAGGCACGCAGACGAAAGATATCTTCACGGATGACGAGGATAATATCCGTTCGCCTTACCGCCAGATGGAAAGATATTTTGATTTCCAGATTGACGATCCGAAGCACAGACAGGCGTATTCCGTCAAACCGAATTTCCGTAATTCGACAACGGAACAAATGGATGCCTACGGCGAAAAGACTGCGGCATCTGAGGTCTGGTATTATCCGGCGCCGCTGGATAAATACGGCAATGAAATCAAAGATGTCTCCTACGGATTTTCTGAGCTTAGGTTTAAGGTGCATCCCAATAATATCGGAAAATTCCAGAGATGGGCTGGCTCGGAGCTGCTCGGCACCATGCACCATTATGAACCGGACGCAGGCGTTTACTGGCTCTATGACAAGGACTTTATCGACGATAATGCATGGCAGGATGTGATTGACGGAGAAGACCGCTATGTGGGCGGCACACTCACTATCAAAAAAGCAACATACGAAAAAGTCCGCACGAACATGAAATACTTTACCTACAAGGTCTATCAGGTCGATCCGCTGACGCGCGAAAATCTCAACGCGAACGGCACCTACGGCGGCGATGATCCGCTGCTCACAGTCCGCTACGGCTGTGCGCCGGAGGAGACTGCGCTCAAGTGCAAGCTGCCGCTGGACGAGGTCGAGCAGCGCATCAAAAACGCCCACCCTGAATGGCAGGGCTACCGCGCAGGTGAAATGTACCGCATCGTGCTGGAAGTGGAAGAGCAGATCGGCATCGGTGAAAAAGCTGCGAGTGCGGATAGTCTCTGGTTAGATAAGTCATTCAATGACTTCGGCAAGAAGCTGAGACCGGCTTCCACCACGACTTCCATTCTGTTCCGCTGCTTTGAGCAATCAGAGCAGATGAAAGATGAGCGCCTGTATCTCGACACAGCCTTTACACCGCTCCAGTGGCCGGAATATCCGACCAATATGCATACAATCCCGGCAGGTCAGAAGCATACCATTGAGCTGCGCAACGGCAAGACCGGTATGGTTGACTGGGAAGCAGACGCAAGAGTCTTTGACATCTACTATCAGTGGTGGGAACTGGACGAGAACGGCGAGCCTTATAAGCTGCTTGCCGGAACCGACAACATCTTCAATGACGGACTGAGTAAATATACGGAATTCGGCACACTGAAAGATTATCAGAGCGGCATGGCTGAAATCATCAAGAATGATAAGAACGCCAGCAGCACCGATGATGACGATGTCTATGAGCTGAAGGATAAAGCAAAGCATAAGCCCGGTTCATGGAATCTCGAATACGTCAAGAAGAGCGACGGAAAGCGGTTCCTGTATGCAAATACCGTCGATCCGGACGATCCGCGTGCAGATACCTATGTCAATCCGGATTATCCGAATGTCACCGGTCTGCCGTATATCTCTCCGGAGGGAGAATACAATTGGACAGCAGAACAGCTCCATATGTATACATCCGAGACAACCGGAACAGATATCCTGAAATCAGACAAGAGCCGGAATCTGAGCCTCTATTACAACGATGTGACTGCAAACCAGACCGATTCCTGCTATATCCCGAAGGAACTGATCGGCAAACGGATCCGTGTCTGTGCGATTGCACTGAACTCGCGCTGGCCGCTCGCCTTCGACAAAAAGCAGACCTTCTGGTCGCACACGATGGAGGTTTGTGATCCGAACAGCCCTGAGGGCTATGTCAACGTTCAGACTGACGAGAAAGAGGACTTCGGCGAAGATATCCCGGCAACGCTTTCTGTCCAGAAGCTGAGAGACTTCTATAACGGCAGCAAGATTGCCTCTGTCACCTACTATGCTTACGGCAAATACAAGCAATTTGCATATGATCCTAAATACATCCTTTCCAATCTGGGTGAAGTGCCGCCTGTCAGATATCCGAAGGATTTTTCTGATAAGGTTCCGGATTTCATCGCGGATGAGAACCGAAATGCAAAATTAAAGGATTTCCTGCAGGATTACGATGATGTCTGTGTTGTGCTCGGACTGACAAACACCCAGCGGATGAAGCAGATTCAGTGCAATGAATATTCGCTGGATATGGTCACCGATTTTGTCGTGCTGTATCCGGCACCCGAAATCTACGGCACCTTTGCAATCAAGCCGATCGGCACGCCGGATCCGAGCAAAAAGCCGTATGAGCAGTCGGCTGTATTCTCCGTCACAAATCTGGGCGGACTGCAAGCAGGCGAAACCGTCAGCTCTGTTTACTACTATGCATACGGAAAAGAAAAATCCTTTGACGGGCTGAGCGTTTATAATTGGAAGGATCTGCCGGAAGCAAGATATCCGATCGGTTTTACCGAGAAGGAGACTTCACCGCGTTTTGCACTGTCACAGCGTGATGTGTATGTCAGAGTGGAGACAAGCAAAAACAACGCGCCGTACAGATCGTTCACCCTCACGGAACAAAAGCCCGATCTGAAAGGCACCGTCGGCTTCACCTATGACAAAGACCTCAGCTATGCGACATACGATCATCCGGTGACGCTCTCGCTTGATGATTTCCAAGGTCTTGCGTACAATGAGGAGATCGTCGAGGTGGAGTACAGGGTTGACAGCGCAACCAAGGTATTCAGCACCGAAGATGATCCGGACGTGTTCAAGAACGGGATTCCTTCCGCCGCATTCCCGACTGATTTTTACGGAGAAAACTCAGCAAACAAAATCCGCAGCAAAAACTACATCCCATATGTAACAGTCAAAGTGGCGAGAAAACCGGTTAAGTCGGATAAATCAAAGACGGAACAGGGAACAGGCACGATTGTTCAGACACCGACTGACATGGATCCGTCAACGCTTGAGCAATTACAGGAGTTAATCGGAAAAACGCCGGTAGAAGGTACAGTCAAAAGGACAGAAATACTGGAAGAAACAGATATCATTGGCAGAACAGGTAAAACCGGAACGATTTATAATCCGTCTGATTCGCAGTTCTTACTCCAGACCGATAAAACAGAAACCCGCGAAAAGACATTCTCCACGGAGAATTATGAATCCTTCCGCTGTGAAGTCAAGGCGACGGATATTCATTGCTTCGGCGATGAAGTCATGGAGATCAAGGTCTCGGACGTTCTGGACGGTAAGTATGAGAAAGGTATCGGTGCATTCAATGCTTACCCGACGAATGCCACAATCGGCTTCGACTTCAGCGATTATACCAACACAAATGAAAAGGTTGCAGTTCTGGAGCAGCATCCGACGATCAGCTGGCTGTCAGTCATCAAACCGACCGGCGAGCGCGGTGAGGCGACCTTCACCATGAAAACACCGGACGGCGGCAGCGTTTCCATGACGATCCGCGTGATCGAGGAATATGACAGCTTTACGATCAAAGGCATTTCCGCACCGGTAATCGGCAAGCCGCTTGATTATGATGTTGAAATTCCGGAGGACGCACCCTACCATATCAAAGAGGTCAGCTGGTCTACCAATTCCGATACACCGATTACAAAGGATTCTGTGGCAGAATACTACCATCCGTACAGTATCCGGATCACACTGGAATCCGAGTCCTGCTGCCAAAGCAGCTTCTGGGATGCTTCATTCACCATGGAGGCTGCGCAGCTTGACGGTTCTGTCGAGACAATCAGCGAGCGTTTCCGGGATCCGGCCACCGCACGAAGCTCGTCTTATGCATATCAGATATATGATTATGACGCAGACGAATATCGGCAGGAGTTTGTATTCAACTACACCTACCCGGCACAGTCCGATCATGCGGCATCCGTCATTGACGAGGTGCATCTGGACTTCCCGACCGAGGTACCGGAGGGCACGTATTTCAGCGATTATCTGAAGCAGGTGCATCTCTATACGAACGGTCATGACGATACACTGCTCAGCACCATCCTGCCGACCTACAGCGCAGAAGCCTATGAAATCGGAGATGCATCCGGCTATGATGTGAGCCTGCTTGATCTCCGTGTTCAGAGCTTTATCAAGGGCATGCAGGACGGTCTCAGCGCAACAATCGAAATTCCGGAGAAGATGCAGAATACCGGCGACAAATTTGCCGAGAATGTCAAAATCTATATCAACGGCGAAGAGGGTGAGGTTTTCCTCAGAACAGACGGTAAAATCACATTTTACGCACCGGAGACAATCACGGTCACGGACGGCAAAGCTGTCCCGAATATGCCGCAGTATTCCATGCAGGCATTCAATCCGGTCGTCGGTGAAACCATCACGCTGAGCGATCTGCTGATTTGCAGTGATGACAGAGTTTCTGTGAAGCTGACAAGCGTTGAATGCGACAGCGATCCGGAAAAATACTTCACCTATGATCTTAAAGAAGGCACATTTACGCCGATCGCCGAGAAGCCGAATAATGCGAACAGCATTGTTCTGCGCTACACAGTCAGCTTTGATGCAGACGGCGACGGCAAGCCGGAGTATGAAAAGAATGATTCCTACTCCTTCTACCAGATCTATGCGAGCAAAAAGGACGCTCCGGAAATCCAGTCTCAGAAGAAGGATGTCAAGGTCACCGCGCTGACGCCGGTCGGCAAAACAGCCTACAGCGAAAGCTATCATTTTGATACAACGGCAGAGGGCATTCCGGAAATTGACAACGCATTTATCTCCGGCGTCTATGATTCCTCCGAAAAGCTCGTGTCAAACAAAGATTCATTCCGGTACGGTGCCGACGGTCTTGCAAAGATTTTCAAGGACGGCGAAAGCTATACCGTCAGGACTGCTTCGGTATTCAACATCGAGATTCATGCCGGCACAGATGATGTCTATGCAACTGTATTTGACGCAGACGGAAACAAGGTTCCCGGCATCTGCATTTCGGTTGACAACGAGCATTATCTCTGCGGCGAGCATCTGACCGGTTTGCAGCCTGACACAGACTACACCCTCTATTACAAGCAGGGCATGAACGGCACCTTCTACAAGGCGGCGTTCCGCACCGGTTCACAGGGCTACGGCGTGACAGTCGGCAAGACGCAGGTCACCGCGGAAAACACCGGCGATCTTGAAAAAGACGGCTGGCATTATGATCCTGAAACCAAAACACTGACGCTCAAAAACCTGACACTGAAGAGTGACGGAACAGTCGCAGCAGAGTGGCAGCTTGTCGGCAGTACGATTCCGACCTATGCGGCGATTGTAGCGAATGACGAGCTGACCGTCGAGCTCATCGGTAACAACACCCTTGCCTACACCGGCAAGGAACTCGGCAGCTCCATCATCTATGCGGCGAAGAATCTGACCGTGACCGGCACCGGCAATCTGACATTTACAAATCCGGCTAACAGCGATGCATACGGTCTTTACAGCGAGTCGGGCGACATCATTCTCAGCGGCTCCGGCACGCTGAACTTCGACGGTATCGGCTCCGGCGTTTATTCCTACAAGGGCATGCTGTATTACAAGAACGGAACGGTCGATTTCAAGCCGTTCATCAAACACAGCGAATATATCGGAGATTATCAGCTCGGCAATCTGATTTCCAGAGAAGATATGCTCGATTGCTCGGGCGCGGTGCATGCAGTGACCATCAGCGTTGCCTCGCTCGACGAGAAGTATCAGGAGGTCGCTGAAGCTGACATTCCGGGCATCATCAAGACAAATAACAAGACTTCAAATGAAGAAAACGCTAAGCACTATATACGCATCGTCCCGCTGCACAGCGATACGGAGAAAAATACCGATCCGGTCTATCTGGAATCCGGTTCCTGTGAGGACGGCCGCGTTTATCATTATTCCTGCAAATGCGGTCACATCGGAACGGCAACCTTTACCGATGCGCCGGAAGCCTGCGTATTCCATCATCATGAGGCGAAAGCCGCGAGCTGTACCGAATCCGGCAATATCGAATACTGGGAATGCGAAATCTGCGGCAAGCTGGCAGAAGATGAAAACGGCGAAACCGAACTCACCGCAGAAGACCTGATCACGGCTCCGCTCGGACATGACGGTGTGCATCATGCGGCGAAGGAGGCAGCCTGCACCGAAGCAGGATCAGCGGAACACTGGACTTGCAGCCGCTGCGGCGAACACTTTGCTGACGTAAACTGCACAGTCCGGCTCTTTGATGCGAATCTGATAATTCCGGCGATTGGTCACGAGTGGATTCAGCAATTCGCAAAGGCTGCAACCTGCGAAACAGACGGTGCCATTGCACACTGGAGGTGTTCGCACTGCGGTCTGTGCAGCGCAAATCAGATCGGCACCAAGCTCCTGAAAAAGGAAGATGTTACCTTACCGGCATTCGGTCACAGCTGGAGCGAATGGACGGTATCCAAGTCATCGACTGAAACCGAAGAAGGTGAGGAAGTCCGTATCTGCAGTGTTTGCGGGAAAAAGGAAACCAGAGTGATCCCGAAGAAGGCGGCGGAAACCACAACCGCAGTTACCACCACAACCACGCGGGCGACTACCACTACCGCCAAGGCGACTACCACTGCCGCTAAGGCGACAACTACAACTGCTAAGGCGACAACCACCACCGCCAAAGCGACCACCACTACCACCGCCAAGGCGACTACCACAACCGCCAAGGCAACAACCACCACCGCCAAGGCGACAACCACCACCACCAAAGCGACCACCACAACCGCTAAGGCGACCACCACTACCGCCGAGGCAACTACCACTACCGCTAAGGCGACAACCACAACCGCTAAGGCGACTACCACTACCGCTAAGGCGACTACCACAACCGCTAAGGCAACAACCACTACCGCCAAAGCGACCACCACTACCGCTAAGGCAACAACCACTACCGCCAAGGCAACCACCACTACCGCTAAGGCAACTACCACAACTGCTAAGGCAACAACCACAACCGCTAAGGCAACCACCACAACCGCTAAGGCAACCACCACAACCGCTAAGGCGACTACCACAACCGCCAAGGTAACCACCACTACCGCCAAGGCGACCACCACTACCACCGCTAAGGCAACCACCACAACCGCAAAGGCAACAACCACTACCGCCAAGGCAACAACCACCACCGCCAAGGTAACCACCACCACCGCCCAAGCGACCACCACTACCGCTAAGGCGACAACCACAACCGCCAAGGCAACAACCACAACCGCTAAGGCAACAACTACAACATCCATGACGGTCACCACCACAACAACAGAACCGGCTACTACCACCGCAACCGTCATGACAACAACAGAACCGGCAATTGTCACCACAACGATCACAAGCGGCAGCGAGACAACCACATCCGGGACAACCACCACCGGCGAAACCACACCGACCGAACCGGCGTACACACGCGGAGACGTCAACGAAGACGGTGAAATCAATGTCGCGGATGCACAGCTTGCGCTGAATGCGTACGTCAAGGCAATGGCGGGCAAGGAAAGCGATCTGACTGAACAGCAGACACTTGCAGCGGATGTCAACGAGGATCAGGAAATCTCGGTGAATGACGCGCAGACGATCCTGCTTTACTATGTCAAGAACACGCTTTCCAGTACCCCGACCGCATGGGAGGAGCTGCTCGGCAATCAGCGGCAGCCGCAGCCTTATCCGGATTTGTCAATCCCGCATGAGGATTTCCGGATTGAAGCGGACAGGTATCTCACAGAAACTGAGACGTGACGAATCGTTTGCGTGAACAGTCAGACATCATATGCAGCAAGCATCGCCCGCACAGGGCGATGCTTGTTTTTCAACCGGAATACAGAGCGGGCAGCACATTTTGTGCAAATGACAAAATGCTCCCATCTTGCTATTTGCGGGAGAATGTGCTATAAGCGGGCAGCGCCCGCCTGCATTGATCTAAAGCACTCCGGCAAGAAGACCGTTTCACAAAAGAGTCCTTCTCTCCGGTTGCTATTTGTGGGAGAATGTGCTATAATAGATGCATCAGAATCCAATCTGTTTTGCAATATGTTCAACGATGCGAAATATCTGAATGTGCATATTTGAAGAAATCAGATTGGATATGTAACTTTTTTACTGCTATGAGGTCTTTATATATAGACAGGTTCATGATTGCCCGTTTATGTATGCAGCCCCCGAAACAGTCAAGCATCTGTATGAGGCGCCTGTCCATGCCATCCGGCATCCGCATGTTCATGATATGCCAAAAAGGCAGCAGAAAGGAATGATTCTATGAAAAGTCAGAAGATTGCAGCATTTATTGCAGCAGGTATGATGCTCAGCAGTGTCTGCGGCGGCGCACAGTTTCCGGTCGGTGCGGCAGCCGCTCCGAAGAATGTGCAGCAGAGCGCAGCTCCGGTTCTCGCAGCAGCTGAGACAACTCCCGTCGCGACAACCACCGCGCCCGCTGTGACCACGGCGGCAAAGTCTGTAACAACTGCACCGAAAGCCACAACAACCGCTGTCACAACCACGGAGAATACCGCGCATCTGCCTAAGGAAGCTACAATCACAGGCGTTTTTGATCGCCTCGAGAACAACGCTATCTATTTGAGTAATGACGTCAGGTTTGACTACAGCGCTGAACGGATCGGTGAGGAGGGCATGAAGAAGCTCGAACAGATGAAGAAGGGCGATCATGTGACCATCAAATGCATCATGGATACCTACGGCATAGGGACGGTTATTTCCATTTCGGAGATTCTGTATGAAAACCCGTCTGCTGCCGTGGTGACAACCGCCGCGCCCGCTGTGACCACTGCGGCAAAATCCACAACAACTTCACCCAAAGCCACAACCGCCGCGCCCGCTGTGACCACGGCGGCAAAGTCCGCAACAACTGCACCGAAAGCCACAACAACCGCTGTCATAACCACGGTGAATCCCGCACATCAGCCTATGAAAGCTGAGATCTCAGGTGTTTTTGATCGCTTTGAGAACAACACGATCTATATGAATAATGACATCATGTATTACTGCCGCGCTGACGAGATCGGTGACGAGGGCATGAAGAAGCTCAAGCAGATAAAAAAAGGCGATCAGGTGACAATCAAATTCATCGTTGATAACTACAGCCTTTCGACAATCGTTTCCGTTTTGGAGATTCTGTATGAAAAACCGTCTACTACCGTGGTGACAACTACTGTGACCACAACAACGGAAACCGTGACCACCATCGCCGAAGCAGAAAAGGCGGATTCGGATTTCGACTACAGCCTGACCGAGGACGGCAAGGGCGTGGTGATCAAAGAATACAAGGGCAAGGATACCGCAGTCAAGATTCCGGAGAAGATCGAGGGACTGCCGGTTGTCGAGATCGGCAGCATGGCGTTCTTCAGCAATGACAAGATGACTTCGGTCACCATTCCGGAGACAGTGAACGTGATCGGCAGCAATGCATTCAGCGGCTGCAGCGGTCTGACGGCGGTTACAATCCCTTCAAAGGTGACAACGCTCGATGACAGCGCGTTTGCCGGATGTTCCGGTCTGACAAAGATCACGATTCCCGGCAGCGTGACGAAGATCGGTTCGCAGACATTCTCCAGCTGCTCGAATCTTGCGGATATCGTGATTCCGGAGACGGTCACGGAGATCGGCGGCGGTGCATTCCGCGGCACACCGTGGCTGAAAGCACTGCAGGAGAAAGAGCCGCTTGTTGTTGTCAATCACATTCTGATTGACGGTTCAACGGCTTCCGGCGATGTGATTGTGCCTGCAGGCGTCACGGCAATCAGCGGCATGGCATTCTCGAACTGCCGCGCTCTGACCTCCGTGAAGCTGCCTGAGGGCGTCAAGACGATCGGCGAGAGCGCATTCTATAATTCCGGCGTCACATCGGTGACCGTTCCGGACGGCGTCACAAGTATCGGCTCGCAGGCATTCGGCATGTGCAGCAAGCTGACCGCTCTGAACCTGCCGGACAGCGTTACGGAGATCGGCGGCAGTGCATTTATGGCATGTGAATCGCTTAAGGAGATTAAGCTGCCCAAGAGCCTGACTGCTATCGGCAATTCTTTGTTTGCAAGCTGCCCTGCGTTGAGCAGCGTGGAGATTCCGGAGGGCGTGAAGTCCATTGATGTCCGTGCATTTGCAGGATGCGCCGCCCTGAAGGAGATCGTGATTCCGGAAGGAACTGAAAGCATCGGTTTTGCTGCATTTATGATGTGCTCCAGTCTCGAGAGCGTGACAATTCCGGAGAGCGTCAAGAGCATCGGACCGACAGCGTTCAGCGGCTGCCCGAAGCTGACTGTCCGCGGCTATGAAGGCTCTGCGGCAGAGACCTATGCACAGCAGAACAGCCTGACCTTTGAAGCAATCGCAGTGGAGCCGCTTGAAACGGGCGATGTCACCGGCGATGAGCTCATCACCGTTGAGGATGCGCAGACGGTCCTGAATGACTATGTCAGAACGGTCGCAGGCAAAGAGAGCGCGCTTTCGGCACGGCAGCGCAAGGCTGCAGATGTCAACGGGGATGCTGCTATCAGCGCCGATGATGCGCAGCTGATTCTGCTCTACTATGTGCAGAACAGCATTGCCAAAAGGGAGACCTCATGGGGTGAGCTGCTCGGAAAATGGGGTGTTAAGAAGCTTCGCATCAGCTGGCGTGAAGCGGAATATCCCGAGGTGAAGAAGATCGGTTCCCGCGCCGAAGCTGAGGCGTATGTCGCTGAGAAAGAGAAGCTTTATCAGCTCGATGGACCGAATTCCGCCGCTGTGTTTGATCAGGCATCCGAAACCTACACCGAGGACTGGTTCAAGGAGCATCAGCTGGTTGTTGTACTTCTGGGTGAGGGCAGCGGCTCGATCAGTCATCAGGTGACCGGTGTCAGCGAGGACGAGATTCAGATCACGCGCAGCTGCCCGGCGAGTATGACTGCGGATATGGCTGCATGGGCGATCGTGATTGAACTGGATAAATCTGTCAGCATTTCGGATTCCGTCAAGGTGCAGACGAGCCTTCTTGACTGGGAAAAGAACGTCGAGAAAAAGTCTTAAATATTTTTCTGAACATAAAAAAGCAGGGGAGCACGAAAAATGCTCTCCTGCTTTTGTATTGTGTATCACATCCGGTTCAGAGCATGACGGTGATTGTCAGTCTGCCGCCTTCATACTCCGCTTTGACGGTTCCGCCCATCCGCTCTGTCAGTGTCCGGACGATGGAAAGTCCCAGTCCCGAGGAATTGCGCGCCGCTTCGACTGTATAGAACCTGTCAAACAGCAGGTTGACATCGACAAGTGAGAGCGCCGATGCCGCATTGGAAAATGTGATTGTACCTGCATCCGTCATGGTGATCGACAGGTCGCCGTCGCTGTATTTGAGCGCGTTGTTCAGCAGATTTGCGAAAATGCGGGAGACATCCGCTTTGTGCAGCATCCGGATGACCTTTGTCTCCGTGATCTGCACGGCGGGGACGATGCCTTTCTCGCTGAGTGCGCCGTAATGCCCCATGATGCTGTCCTCAAGTATCTGGTTGAGACAGACCTCCTCTGCGGGTTCTTCCGGTTCTGCGGACTGGATAACCGAAAACCGGAACAGCTCCTCGGTGAGCTGCTTCATTGCCTCCGTGCGCTCCTCGATGAACCCGAGATACTTGTGCATCTGTGCGGCGTCATCGGTTTTCCGGAGCATATAGAGATATCCGCAGATCGCTGTCAGCGGTGTGCGGAGATCGTGTGAGATATTCGTAACGGCATTTTTCAGCTCGGTGTCGCCCTGATGATAGCGCAGATGCTCTTGCCGCAGAATGCGCAGCTGCGTGTTGATGCTGTCTGCCAGCGTACACATGTCTTTATCGCGCGAGGAGATGTCGATCAGGGTGTTTGTATCGGTTTGCAGTCTGTCCGCGAAGGCGGCAGTGATCTCCCTTGCGGCTTTTTTGAGCCGGTATATTTTGATGACCGCTGCTGCCAGCAGGATCGCGAACAGACTGTAAAGCATAGAATTACCTCCGGTTAGTTGATGTCGGTTCTGCGGAAATACAGGCTGCCGAGCATATAGACGATTACCGTTTCTGCAATCATTGCGAGCAGTCCCGGCCAGAAATCGGGATCAACCGCAAAGGAGCTTTGCCGCATGCAGACAACGGACGGCAGCAGATTGAGAAGCATATCCGGCAGGTCATATTTTCCGCTCAGCGATGCAATGCCGATGCTGCCGATCATGAGCATCTGATTGCCGAGATAGATCGCAAGAAAGCTCTTGACGCCCTTGAGCATCACACAGAACAGCTGCGTGACAGTTGTAAAGAAGATGATCTGCCCAACTGAAAGCGTCACGCCGCAGAGAACAGCCTTGAACGATGCAGCCGCTTCCGGATTGACTTCCATTGCAGAGGGCAGCCCTTCAATCATTACCGGATTCTGTCCGGCTGTCATGGCTTCGCCGCAGAGGGCCAGCGTGATGAAGAATCCGATTGCGAAAACCAGATACAGCGCAACCGAAAAAACATTGGAGGCTGCCCAGTCCGCCAGATAGATATGGCTGCGGCGGTGACCGACGGAAATCTGATTCCGGATCGTGCCGTTTGTGAACAGCGGATAGTTAAACAGTCCGATGATTACGCCGACATAGTGCGGAAACATCAGAAATGCCATTATGTACGGTATATTCCATGCGCCCGGAATTTTGCGCATGAGGAGCGCGCCGCCGATGCCGCCGATGAGCATCAGCAAAAGCAGAATGCGGAAGATCAGCCATTTGGAAAGCCGGCTGAAATAGGCACCAAGCAGCTTAAACATGCTCACCACCTCCGATCAGCGAGATATAGAAGCTTTCGAGACTCTCGTCATGCTCCTCAACGGAGACGAGCTCGCAGCCCTCCTCTTTGAGCGAAAGGGCAAGCTCTGTAATCACCGGATTTGCGAAGATATCCGCATGCTTGTCATCCAGAATCTGATATTCAAGCTGCTTGCGTTCCAGTACACGCGCAAGCGCTGCTGTGTCGGTGACCGTGACGCGCATACACTTGCGGCAGGCGGCTTCGAGCTCCTCCGCGCTCATTTCACGGATGATTCTGCCGCTGTTGATAAAGCCGTAATGCGTTGCAAGCTTTGCCAGTTCATCGAGGATGTGCGAGGAGATCAGCACGGTGATTTTCTTCTCGCGGTTGAGCTTCAGGATCAGCTCACGAATCTCGATGATGCCCTCCGGATCAAGGCCGTTGACCGGTTCATCGAGCACGAGAAAATCCGGATTGCCGCAGAGCGCGACTGCAATACCGAGCCGCTGCCGCATGCCGAGCGAAAACTGCCGCGCTTTCTTTTTGCCCGTATCGCCGAGCCCGACGAGACGCAGCAGTTCGGGGATGCCCTCAAAGCTCGGCAGACCGAGCACGCGGTACTGCTGTTTGAGATTCTCCTCTGCCGTCATATCCAGATAGAGCGACGGTGTCTCGACAACCGCGCCGATTCGTCTTCTCGAATGTGCGATTTTCGCGTCGGTATGCTGCACGCCGTAGAGCTCCAGCTCGCCGGATGTCGGGTGCTGCAATCCGCAGACAAGGCGGATCAGTGTGGTTTTGCCCGCACCGTTTCTGCCGACAAAGCCGTAGATTGCGCCCTTCGGCACTTGCATCGTCAGACCGTCCAGCGCTTTGAAGTGTTTGTAATGTTTGCAGAGATTGTTCGTTTTCAGAACATAGTCCATATTCAGACCTCCTTTTCTGAGATCAGTATAGCATAAAAAGGTCAAGAAACCGGACAAGAAAAAGTCAATATTTCGTCAAGAACGCAGACGGAACCCGATGCCGTATACGGCTTCGATATAGTCTTTGCCGCTGACCGACTGCAGCTTGTGCCGGATATTGCTGATATGCTGCTTGAGCGAACGCTCGGTGCAGTCCGGCGTATCATAGCTGATTTTTTCGAGGATGGTTGTCTTGCCGACGGGCGTCTGCGGATTCTGCATCAGCAGCTTCAGGATGGCGCATTCGGTTCTGGTCAGGCGGATCTCCGCCCCGCCGATGACCGCAGTCAGCGTATCTGCATGCAGCGTCAGATCCGCAAACGCCAGCGTATCGGTATCGCTGGTTTTTCCGCGCAGCTGCACGGCAATCCGCGCCAGAAGCTCCTGCATGTCAAAGGGCTTTGTGATGTAATCCGCCGCACCGCCGCGCAGCAGATCGACCTTGCCTGCAATATCGCATTTTGCACTGACCACGATCACCGGAATATCCCGGATCTGCGGCAGCAGCGCCTCGCCGGAAAGTCCCGGCAGCATCAGATCCAGCAGCACCAGATCGGGCTTTATCCGCGAAAGAAGCATCGCAGCCTCGGTGCCGGAGTATGCGGCGGAAACGGTATAGCCCTCTGCCTGCAGGGCTTCCGTCAGCATTCCGCTGATATGGGTATCATCGTCCACGATGAGAATATGCGGCATCAGATCACCTCCCGTGATTTCAGGTTCTATTATAGCATGAATTGCGCCGGAATGCAACTCGGGGGCAATCAAGGTGCGGATATTCGGGGATTTTAATATTTCGCATCCGGCGATGTCAATATAAAAGTTTTGATCAAACTTTTTCAAAAGTTT
Source organism: Oscillospiraceae bacterium (assembly GCA_017523995.1). The sequence continues at coordinate 51,404 of JAFWUX010000003.1, forward strand.
GCGGGTCGAGGGCAGAGCCCTCGTCGCTCGTCGCAACGAGCGAAACTCCCCCTTGCGTATTAAGAGCTCGCGGGTTTGGGAGCCTGCGATAGAGGCTCCCATACTATAATAGCATCCGCGAAGCGGATTCCTCTTTTTATTTGTAAACTCCCTGTTTCAGCCACTGCCGGGCAATCATGCCAGAGCGGATATGCCGTAAAGAAAAACAGCAGGGGAGCCGGTTGACTCCCCTGCATTTTTATTCAGTCCGGATATACAACAATGTTTTCATACTTTGCAGCCTGCTCCTTGAAATCCTTAACAGCGTCTTCATAGCGGCTTTTTTTGATCGCCGAATCACTGAGCTCATAGGACAGATCAAAGTATTTCGGTGCAAGCACATCTTTGAGGTCGATTTTCTTTGCGGTGCGGTCGAGTGCGGCAAAGGGGGACTGCCCGCCGAGCAGCGGATTCGGGGTTTTGACCTGCTTCATCGCCCACGAGTTGTTGACCATTTCACCGGAAAACTCCGCATAGGATTTCATGGTTTCCGGATTGACAACGAAGTGCTCGATGAAATCATGCGCGATACTTCCGGAGTTCGTTTTGTTCGAGAGTGCCATGAAGTTTCCGCCCCAGAACCACGGTGCCGGTCCCTCGGTAATGCGGTATTTGCCGTAAGCGGCTTTCTGTTCCAGCGTCTCTGCCTGCTCGAGCATGGAGCCTTCATAGAGGCACCAATCAGTGAAGAAATAGCCGAGTGATTTGCCGTTTGCGCCGACCTCATACCATTCCTCACTCCACTGATGATCCGCAGCATAGTATTTCTCATTGATTGCAGTCCGCATGCGGGTATGGAATGCCTTGAATGCATCCGGAATCGTGACCTTGTCAGAGCCGGGATTCTCCTCGTCCGGTGTGAGCAGCACACCGTGATTGGAATAGATCATCGGCTGTGCGAGGTCGCCGCGGGTTGCGATCATCGCTGTCTGACCGTTCGATGCCTGCTTCAGCTTTGCAGCGGTATCCATAAAGGTATCCCAGTCTTTGACAAGCGGCTGCATTTCCTCCGGAGACGAAACACCGAGATATTCCTTTGCAAGGTCGCTGCGGTAGACAAAGGCGCCGGGGCTCACAGCCCATGCGACTGCTTTCAGGCTGCCGCTGCTGTCTCTGCCGAGGTCGCGGGTATAAGAATAGCAGCCGTCAAAATCGGCTTCGCTGAACCCGAGATCGGTGACCGGACGGGTGTATTTGTCGCTGTTGATATAATCGAGCATCCACTCTGGTTCTGTGATGAACAGATCTGCATCTTCGTCACCGGCAAAGTAGGACGCATATAATTCGCGTGCCTCGCCGCCGCTGGAACCGACGTTTACATACCGGATTTTTCCGCTGTACTGCGGATTGGCTTCGGTGAAATGCGCAATCAGGGGGGTGACACAGTCATCTGTCCAGCTGATGATCGAGAGGATGTCATCGGCATCCGGAACCTGATTCTCCGGACGTTCTCCGATGATCACTTTGTCCCAGTCGGTATCCGCTTTGGAGAGTGTGTTCAGGCAGTAATAGCGCAGAATGCACTGCGCATCTTTCACGGTGAGATCGCCGTCGCGGTCAACGTCTGCGAGCGGCTGCACTGCCTCATCGAGCCCGGTCTCGTGCCCTGCAACGGCTGCGGTCGCTGCAGAGAGCGCAAGCTGTGCATCCTCAACAGAGACCTTTACGTCGCCGTTGAGATTGCCGCGGAGCATGCTGTCTCCGGTCGGCGCATCTGCGGCACAGACGTTTGCGGATGCAGCACTGATTGTCAGAAGCGCTGCGGTGAGTGCGATTGCTTTTTTTGCGTAATGTTTCATGTGTAAAATCCTTTCTGTCAGTTGTGGGTTTGCGGATATATTATTATAGCACGTTGGCGCACGGCAGTCAAGAGGTAAAATATAATGCTGAATGTTATTTATTTTAAGGCTGTAACCGCTTTTTTATGCATCTTCGTGCATTCAGGATAAAAAGCGCGAACCATGTGCGGCAGAATCGGCAAAATGCGAAAAAGAGCGTTACAATTCGATAAAAATGCTGTACATTTGCAGGCTGATGTGCTATAATCGAGCCGTCGCAGGGAGAGAGGGCACTGCCTGCCGCGGCTTATACGCAAAACGAAAAGGAGAAATTATGATGAAGAAAACAATGATTGCACTGGCTGCACTGACACTTGCAATTGCATTTACCGGATGCAGCGACAGCTCCGCAACGAATAACGATTCTGCTGCGGAAACAACAACAGTCGTCACCGGGACTGAGATCACCGATGTCACTGCGGATACACAGACTGCGGCAGAGACCGCAGATACAACGGCTGTGACCGCGGCGGAATCCGATACACAGACCGCTGCGGAATCTGAGACGGCTGCTGCGGAGACCGTCACCACTGCTGCGGAGGAAGGCACACAGGCTGCTGCCGCTGTCGATGAGGCAAAGCTTGCGGATGTGGTCATGCAGCTGCTGGATGAATACATGCAGATTAACTATATCAGCGGCATGGGGCTGGATGCGAACACCGAGGAGTCTTATCAGCCGGAGAATTCCGAGATGCCGTATCATCCGGTGACGGACCCGAAATATCAGTCCATTGCCGATCTCAAGGCAAAGGTCGAGAAATCCATGACCGGCGCGCTGAAGGATGAGTTTGAAAACATCATGTTCGATCCGAAGGATCCGATCTTCATTGAGCATGACGGCAAGCTGTACATGCGTACCGGCGGCACCGGTTGGATGTATGATTTCCAGAAGGACACGATCAAGTTCTCGGATGTGACCGACAAGGGCTTCAAGGCAACGATCCTGAACAAGACCTACGGCGATGAGCTCGCCGAAATCGCGCTGACCGTTGAATGCATCGACGGAAAATATTACCTCAGCGCTTATGATCCTGCATGATTCGCTGAAATGTGAATCGGATTCTGCAGCACCTCTGACTCTGCGTCAGGGGTGCTTTTCATATATGTGCGGAACGGATGATACCGCTTGCATTTTCAGGACGGTTGTGGTACAATCAGGATGCATCAGGCAATTTTTTTCAGGAGACTGTAACCCGCATGCTGTGGATTCCGTTATTTCAATTGAACCGCTCATGAGACGGTTTGAGATTCCGGAATCTGCAAAAAAACTGACTGAATCTGTAACCGGATCGGCATAGATCCCGTTATTTCAGTTGAACGTAAGGAGGTGGCGCACGATGAATGACACACAAATACTGGAACTGTTTGCTGCGCGCGATGAGCGTGCGATCTCAGCGGCAAAGCAGCAATATGAAAACGGCTGCTTCAAAATTGCACTGCAGATCCTGCGCCGCCGTGAGGATGCGGAGGAGGCGGTCAATGACATGTGGCTGAAGGTCTGGGATTCGATCCCGCCCGCAAAGCCGGAAAAGCTGTTTGCATATCTTTCTGCGGCGGTGCGCAACTGCGCGCTGGATCAGCTGGCGGCGCGGAATGCGGCAAAGCGCGGCGCAGGGGAATATCCTGCGGCACTGGAGGAGCTTTCGGATTGCCTTGCCTCGGATGAGAATCCGGAGAAACAGGTCGATGCAAAGCTTTTATCCGATGCGATCGGTACATTTCTGGACGGCATCTCCGCAGATGCACGGACGATTTTTGTGGAGCGCTATACACGGCTGACACCCGTCAATGAGATTGCGGAGAAATTCGGCATCTCGGTCAGCAAGGTCAAGATTTCGCTGATGCGCACCCGCAATAAACTCAAAACCTATCTGAAAAAGGAGGGCTGGCTATGACCGCAAAAGATTTGCTTGATGCAGCAAGTGTGCTGGATGATAAATATATACAGGAGGCAGAAGCACGCGCTGCCGCAGTTGTACCGGCAAAGCGGAGGAATATCCGGATCATCTCCGGCATAACGGCGGCAGCTGCCTGCCTGACGGTTGCTGTCGGGCTGCGGCTGCACAATATCGGCATGACGGAGCAGAGCAGCACGGCGGAATCCGAGATTGCAGAAATGACGGAAACGGAGATTCCGGCTGTCACGGATATCACCGGCGAGAAGCCGCAGATTGTCACGACAATTGCAGAATCTGCAGAGCATGCTCAGAAGGTGACCGGCGCTGCCGGAACCACAACAGCGCCTTATGCGCAGACTTCTAAAACCACATCTGCGAAAAACGGCGCTGCATCAGACACAACAAAGACCGGCGCCGCAAAAGCATCCGGAGAGAAGCAGCAGCCGGTTCCGGTGCAGTTTGTATTTGAACATCTGCAGGCATTGAATGACAACGGAATCTATCACATGGAGCTGCGGGAAAACGGCAGGGTTCGGTTTACCGGTCCTTCGTTCGCGGCGCGCGATATCGGAGACTGGCTGAATATTACAATGACTGCGGAAGGAACCGGCACTGCAGTATATGATGCGGTGCTCGTCAGGGAGGATACCGGCAGCGAAGCCGCGTACAGCAAATTCCGCGTGAACTATGAGAACCGGACTGCGGGGACAATTTCAGACAGCGCAGCCGCTGCCTGCGAGCAGCTCGACGGATCGTATTTCGACAAGGACTTTATTGATTATTACGGTCCGGTCACATTCTTCAATTTCCTCGCAGATGAGAACAATCAGACGAAAACGCTCAGCGTTTTTATCCCGCACAGTGCAAAGGGCAGATTTGCAATTACGGCAGCAGCGGAGAACGGCTCGGATGAAGCGCGCAGACAGTTTACGGCTGGTTCCGGTGATCCGTTCACGCTCACACTCAGGAATGCCGGTCTTGTTCGCTATCATTTCACGCTGACAAATCTGGAGAACGGCAGAACAGTATCGCTCCCTGATTCGCTGCTTGACTTCAATGCGCCGGGCAGTACGCCGTGGCTGCGCAGCGATCTGCAGCTGAACGAATTGCAGGTCGAATTTGATGCCTTCCGTCAGCTGGACGGTATTGACACAGAAACAGTCTACGGCGGCGACTTTGACCTTGACGGCAGAATCACGGCAGCAGACTGTCTGATCGCCGAGATGATCCGGAAAGCGGAAGACGAGCGGGTGCTGGATATGCTGCCGCTGACAGCGGAGCAGCTTGCGCGCGCGGAGATCGGTGCGGAAGTCTGCCCGTCGGAAGCAATCTGCGATACATGGCAGACGATTCAGGTGCTCGGATGCACCGGACTCAGTGTTGAGGGATATCTTGCAAATGAGGAATCCTACAAGAAGCTTTGCTGGGAAGTGTATAAGAATCAGATCGACTGGACAAAGCTCGGACTGAACGCTGTACCGACCTACGAGGAATTCCTGATGCTGACGGACACCGGATATATGTCTGCGCATACGGAAAACTGGGAATCGCTTTTGGATTATGAGCAGCGGCGCCTGTGGCAGATCTGCCTGCAGAATCATGAGACATATGAGCAGATGGAAAACCAGCTGCGGATTCGTCCTTCTGGCATGATAAACACCGCCAATCAGACATATGTTTATGTGTTTGATCTGGCATCGCAGAGATACGGGGAGGAGAGCATTTACGATGAGAAACCTCTGACATGGGAGGAACTCTGGAGCAAAATCGAATCTTATCGGGACAAATAAAAAACATATCCGGCAAAAACAAGAACCCCCTCAGTGCGAGGTAATGTCATTAAGCTAACAATAATAGGAAAGAATACAGGAGTATGTTCAAGAGACAGCGGCATACTCGTGTTCAATTTAGGATTAGAAAGGCACGACAAACAGACAGACCAAAAGATCTGCCTATATAGGTATTGATACAG
>JAFWUX010000063.1 GCA_017523995.1 Oscillospiraceae bacterium
AACTTGTTTGACCGTAAGCATCCTGCACCACCAGCTCTGTGCGGTATTGCCTTATTTCAAAAGAATGCGTTTCAGCAGCGTGAGATCAACGGCATTCAGTTTACCGTCAGCATTTATATCAGCAATCACGCCCTGCTCCGGCGTCAGTGTGCCGGTTGTCAGCAGATAATCGCGCATCATGACAAGGTCGGTCTTGTCACAGATGCCGTCTGCATTGATGTCGCCGGTCACAGTCAATACCTGCTTTTCTGTGACTGCAACTGCGTAGTTGACACAGCCCGACTGATTGATCTCGCCGAGCGTGACGGTCTGACCTGCTGCAAAATCCTTCTTGTAAAGCTGATAGGTCACCTGCGGATCGCCGTCGTCGGTGAGGGTATCCGATGTTCTTGTCCAGCCGGAGAGCCATGCCGGAACGGTGATTCTGGTATCCAGCGCGACAAATGCGGAGATATCCGCGCCTGCTTTGAATGTCGCTTCATTGCCTGCAAACTTTTTGGAATCGCAGGCGGTCTGGATCCATTCTGCGCCGTCCAGTGTCTTCGGCATCGAGGTGAACTTGAATGCTCTGTCGCCGAACACTTCGCTGCCCTGCTGCTTCGGCTGCGTGACAACAGACCAGTTTGCGGCATTGGTTGTATCGCTGACCGTCAGTCCGGTGATATACTTGCCGTCGGTATATTTGACAGGCTCCGGCGGCTGACCGTTTCCGACCAGTGAGAAATCATCGACCTTGAGCCATGCGCCGCCGTTTCCGGCTGCTTCAAAGCCGACTGTGCATTTGCCGCTTGTTACCTGAATATCAGAGATTGTGATTTCCTTCCAGTTATCGGCTTTAGCTTTGACATCGACATTTTTCTCGCTTCCGCCGTAGCCGGAAATGAAGATCCTGCCGCTGTTCATGCCGCTGGTTTTATAGTAGGCTTTCAGCGTATATGTGCCGTTCGGGAGCGCAATATCCTGCGTCTGTTTTCCGCTGAAATTGCTGCCGCTGTAGAGCTGCCCGCACCATCTGCCGGTGCGCGCGCCGTTTGCATTGCCGCAGCCGCTGCCCGATGCCTTCCAGCCCGCGAGCGTGGACTGCGACACGCGGTCTGCGTCAAAGCTCGGATTCAGCACATAGTTATTCCCCGCGCCGACTGACCATTCGCCGGTCTGCGCATCGAGATTCCACTCGCTCAGAGAATTGAACTTCACATCATTGCCGTTGACTGTCAGCGGAACCCACTGATTATAGCCAAGACCGTTTCCGGCGAAATCGCTCCAGCGGTCGCCGCAGAAAATGACAGTTTCCTGCTTGCTGCCCTTGACCGTATAGAAGAAGCCGGTCTGCGTGACGTGTGAGAAATCCATATCGGTGCCGTCCATGACCTTCCAGTCGGAATACGGACCGTTGATGTTGTCTGCGACCATGTAATAGCTGTGAGATGCGTTCCAGCCGTGCAGATCGGAAGCGCAGAAATAATACTTGTTCTTGTATTTGAACATACAGTTGCCCTCTTTGCCGCTGCCTTTTTTTACCTCGACCGCACGTTCCGCGGCAAGGAAATCCGACTCGCGCAGCTTGCAGACATAC
>JAFWUX010000064.1 GCA_017523995.1 Oscillospiraceae bacterium
ATCGCCAAAGCGCAGGTGCGAGATGGTGATACCGCCGGTCTTCTTGGAGTCATACTGGAAGTATGCCTGCACGTACTTATCGGTGTGGTCGCCGATGATCTTGATGGAGTCCTTGTTTGCGCCGACAGTACCGTCGCCGCCGAGACCCCAGAACTTGCACTCGATGGTGCCCTCAGCTGCGGTGTTCGGAGCTTCCTCCTCAGCGAGGGAGAGGTTGGTGACATCATCCACGATGCCGAGCGTGAACTGCGGCTTCGGATCTGCCTTCGCCAGCTCTGCAAAGACTGCAAAGACGGATGCAGGCGGCGTATCCTTGGAGCCCAGACCGTAACGGCCGCCGATGACCTTGATGCCGGTTCTGCCGGTGACGTTCAGAGCGGCGACAACGTCGAGGAAGAGCGGCTCACCCAGGGAGCCCGGCTCCTTGGTTCTGTCGAGAACAGCGATGGTCTTTGCAGATGCCGGAATTGCCTCAACGAGCTTCTCAGCAGAGAACGGACGGAACAGGCGGACCTTGACGATACCGACCTTCTCGCCCTTCTTGTTCAGGTAATCAATGACTTCTTCTGCAACGTCGCAGATGGAGCCCATCGCAACGATAACGCGGTCTGCATCAGCAGCGCCGTAGTAGTTGAACAGTTTGTAGTCAGTGCCGAGCTTTGCATTGACCTTATCCATGTACTCCTCTACAATTGCAGGAACTGCATTGTAGTAGCTGTTACATGCTTCACGATGCTGGAAGAAGATATCGCCGTTTTCGTGGGAACCACGCATAACCGGCTGCTCCGGATTCAGCGCGCGCTGACGGAATGCCTTGACAGCATCCATGTCGCACATTTCCTTCAGATCTTCATAATCCCAGACAGAGATCTTCTGAATCTCGTGAGAGGTACGGAAACCGTCGAAGAAGTTGATGAACGGAACGCGGCTCTTGATAGATGCGAGATGCGCAACAGCAGCGAGATCCATGACCTCCTGCGGGTTGGTCTCAGCGAGCATTGCGAAACCGGTCTGACGGCAGGCATAAACGTCGGAGTGATCACCAAAGATGTTCAGAGCGTGAGAAGCGACGCAGCGTGCAGAAACATGGAACACGCAGGGCAGCAGCTCACCGGCGATCTTGTACATATTCGGGATCATGAGGAGCAGACCCTGAGAAGCGGTGTAGGTGGTGGTCAGAGCACCGGCATTCAGGGAGCCGTGAACCGTACCCGCAGCACCTGCCTCAGACTGCATCTCCTCAACCTTAACGGTTGTACCAAAGATGTTCTTGACACCCTGTGCGGACCACTGATCAACGTAGTCTGCCATCGGGCTGGAAGGCGTGATCGGATAGATACCGGCGACTTCCGTGAAGGCGTAGGACACATATGCAGCAGCATTGTTGCCGTCCATCGTCTTCTTCTTACGAACGATAGCCATAAGAATGTACCTCCATTATTATAATAGTATATGGGCTGTAAATCCGCATCGGGGACAAACGGTGTCGGCGCCGGTGCAGAATTTCGCTTATCTATTATACCACAAATTGCGCTGAATGTAAAGCAGTTTCCTTAATTTTCGATGATTTTTCACGAATCCGCGCGAATCCGGCTTCGGGGGCTCTGTCTGCACTGCCGAATTTGTGCATTTTGATAGGCTGAATTTGGCTATTTTCACGAAAATCTTGGAATCTTCCCGAAAAAATGAAAAAACGGTTGACTGTTTTCCGCTTTTGATGTATAATAAAAGCGGTGAAATAATGTAATGTTATTTTCACTCGTTTTGTTGTCTCCTTTCTTTTGTTCTACACATTTTGATTTGACCTCATTTTATTTATGAAGCAGAGCATCCGCTCTGCTTTTTTTCATAGCATTTCATGCTTCTGCATACAATGTACCGTGAAGGAGTGAGCCTATGAAAAAGCACAGGAGGCGTTCTGCCGTTCCGCCGGAGTTAGCCCACAAAAACCGCTTGACGATTATTGTCTGGTCGGTGCTGCGCCTGCTGGTGATCGGCGTGGCGGTTCGCAGTGTGTTCATGCAGCAGTGGGAGCGGTTTTTCACCTGCCTGCTGACGCTGATTCTGTTTATGGCGCCCTCGTTTGTCGAGCGCAGACTGCACATCAAGCTGCCGACCGCGCTGGAGATCACCGTCCTGATTTTTATATTCTGCGCAGAGGTGCTGGGCGAAATCGCCTGCTTTTATATCAAATATCCGCTCTGGGATACCATGCTGCACACGGTCAACGGGTTTCTGTTTGCCGCGTTCGGGTTTTGTCTGGTTGATCTGCTCAATGAGAACCGCAGCATCAAGTTCCGGCTCTCTCCGAATTTTCTCGCGCTTGTCGCCTTCTGCTTTTCCATGACGATCGGCATATTCTGGGAATTCTTTGAGTTTACGATGGATCATCTCTTTGCGCTGGATATGCAGAAGGATACCGTGCTTGCGGCGTTTCAGTCTGTGACGCTCGATGAAACGCGGCAGAATATTCCGGTTGCCGTGCAGGATATCACGCGCACCGTGATCGAAACGGCGGACGGCGCAAAGTATGTCATCGACGGTTATCTCGATATCGGTCTGACCGATACGCTCAAGGATTTGTTTGTCAATTTCATCGGCGCGGCTGTGTTCTCGCTGCTCGGCAGGATCTATGTCCGGCAGCGCGGCAAAAACAGCATCGCCGCCGCATTTATCCCGATTGTTTCTCCGTCTGCCGCGGAGACAGAAAGCACAGAAGGTTTATCACAGTATGGAACACAAGAATACGAATCGGAACTGGAAGGATAAGCTGCGGCCGTGGCTTCGTGCCCTGACAAATCCGCACCTGCTGATCTCCATTGCAATTGCATGGATGATCACAAACGGCTGGGCATATTGTGCAGTCGGCATCGGCTGGTATCTGGATATTCCGGTGCTGCTGCGGATCGGCTCGGTATGGCTCGGGCTGCTCTGGGTGCCGGGCACGCCGGAAAAGCTGCTCACATTCGGCATTGCAATGGGGCTTTTGCGCGTGCTGTTTCCGGATGACACCCGAACCCTCGCGATGGTGCGCAGCAAGCGGAAAAAGCTGATGGCGCAGACAAAGCAGAAATGGCAGAAGTTCCGTGAAAAACGCGCGGCAAAGCGCAGCAGAAAGCAGCCGCCGGATGAACAGAATGAACAGGAACCGAAAGAAAGCCGCTGAAACGGGCAGATGCTCCGTCTCAGCGGCTTTGCTTGATTCAGATATTATTCGTCCTCGTCGTCATTCTTGACGCTTGCAACAACCTCGTCGATGAGGTTTGCCGGCAGCGGCTCATAGCGCTCGAAATCGAACGTGAACTCGCCCATGCCCTTTGCAACCTGACGCAGATACATTGTGAAGTCATGCATCTCGCGGACCGGGACTTCCGCAGCGATGGTGGTCATGCCGTCGCCGGAGGGCTCCATGCCGAGCACTCTGCCGCGGCGCTTGTTGATATCGCCCATGATGTCGCCGTTCTTCTCATCCGGAATGGTGACCTTCAGCGAGCCGATCGGCTCAAGCAGAATCGGGTTCGCCTGCTTCATGCCCTCCTTGAATGCGAGGGAGGCAGCGATCTTGAACGCCATTTCAGAGGAATCAACCGGGTGATAGGAACCGTCGAGCAGCGTTGCCTTGATGCCGACAACCGGGCAGCCTGCGAGCACGCCCTTCTTGACGCTGTCCTGCAGACCCTTTTCGATTGCGGGGAAGAAGTTCTTGGGGACTGCGCCGCCGAAGATCTTTTCCTCGAACACGAGCGAATCGCTGTCTGTCGGCTCGAACTCGATCCAGACATCACCGAACTGACCGTGACCGCCGGACTGCTTCTTGTGGCGGCCCTGAACCTTGTCGGTCTTCTTGCGGATGGTCTCGCGGTAAGCGATCTTCGGCTCCTCCAGCGTAATATCAACGCCGAACTTACTCTTCATCTTCGCCTTGACAACGTCGAGGTGCTGATCGCCGAGACCTGCAAGGATCTGCTCCTTGGTGGTGGGGTCCAGACCGAAGGACAGTGCCTGATCCTCCTCGAGCAGTCTCTGGAGACCGGTCGAGATCTTCGCCTCGTCGCCCTGCTTTGCAGCCTTGACCGCCATGCGGTAGGTCGGGTTCGGATACTGCACCTTTGCATAGGAGATCACCTTTGCGGCATCGCAGAGCGTGTCGCCGGTGTTTGCGCTGATCTTGGTCGCGATGACGATATCACCGGCAACTGCGGAGCTGACTTCCGTCTGCTTTTTGCCGAGCATCGTGTAGAGCTTGCCGATGTGCTCCGTAGCACCTGTCGAAGCATTGACCAGATCCTTATCCGGTGTCAGCGTGCCGGTGATGACCTTGATGAAGCTCATCTTGCCGACGAACGGGTCAGCAACGGTGCGGAATACAAATGCGGAAAGCGGAGCGGAAGAATCAACCTTGACTTCGACTTCCTTGCCGTCCTTATCGGTTGCCTTGAGTGCGGCAGCGGTCGAAGGATCCGGCATATACTTGAGGAACTCGAGCAGCAGGTCGCAGCCCGCGGGGTTCGTGCAGGAAACCGTAAAGACCGGCATTGCACGGCCGGTACGCATTGCCTCGTGGATGCCGTGGCTGATTTCCTCCTGCGTGAAGGCTTCGCCCTCGAAGAACTTTTCCATCATTTCGTCGCTGGTCTCGGCAACTGCCTCGCTCAGACCGTCCATGAGGGAATCTGCGGTGACGCCTTCCTTATCGTTCAGGACGATGCCGGTTGCATCTGCTGCAACGGAGACGCCCTTCTTGTCATAGGTGTAGGACTTCATTCTGCCGAGGTGCACGAGCGACTTGAACTGGTTGTTCGCAATCTCCGGTACGATAACCGGGCAGACCGCTGCGCCGAAGTGCTCCTTCAGGGAGTTGAGAACGGTGTAGAAATCCTGATTCGGGTCGTCGATCTTGGTGACGACAAAGAGGATATGCTTGCCAAGCTTCTTGGCAGCCTGAAATGCCTTGATTGTGCCGACATGGACGCCGGATTTTGCGGATACGCAGATGATAACGGTATCGCCTGCATAAAGACCTTCGTTTGTTGCGGCAGCAAAGTCAATCAGACCGGGGACATCCAGCAGATTGATCTTGAAATCGCTGTATTCAAAACTCGCGAGCGAGAGATTGATTGAGTACTTGCGCTTGATCTCCTCCGGATCAAAATCGCAAACGGTATTTCCGTCCGCTGCTTTTCCGATACGGTCGATGATACCGGCACGATAGAGCAGTGCTTCAGCAAGAGCGGTCTTACCGCAGCCGCTGTGTCCGGTGAGAACAATGTTTTTGATTTTTGCGGTGTCTAAGTTTTTCATGTGTGAGACTCTCCTTACTGCCGCATGCGCCGGCATCTATCCGATGCACAAAAATTTCGGAAACACGTTTCTTTTGAAAAATGGCTGCCTGACGCAAACGGAATTTTACAAACTTATTATACCATGTGTTAAAAATCCTTGCAAGTGTGAAAATGATTTTCTACGTTTTACCGAAAATCAGGCTTTTGCTTTGTGCACTTTCACGAGATATTTTTGACAATCCGGCTTGAAATAATGATAGTTAGACTATCACGGGAATACGCTCCGGAAATTGCCGCGCGGTGATCCGGTATACGTGGCTGTCATTTTACACTGTCTGCGCGCATATTCTGCATTGGAAACTGCGGCGGCAGCATGGTTTCGGGACAGCTACAAACAGATCGAACTGTTCGCCCTAAAAAAACACTTGCTTTTTTCAGAAAGATATGGTATAATAAATTGTTGAATCGTGAGATTGTGAAAAAATTATCAATCCACGCGAATGCCTGCCGCGTGCAGCTTGACACGCGGGCAAGACTTGAAAGGATGGATTCTCAAGATGGAGAACAAGCAGTTGAAAGAGCAGTCCGCAGCAGCGCTTGCTGATCTGCTTCAGAAAACCCAAAGCGCATACGATGCTTTTCAGGCAAAAAAGCTCAGCCTGAATATGGCGCGCGGCAAGCCCGGTCCGGAGCAGCTTGCGCTTTCTCTGCCGCTGATGAACGCACTGCCGGCAGATGCGGAGATGATCTCCGAAACCGGCGATGACTGCCGCAATTACGGCGTCCTGACCGGTATTTCCGAAGCGAAAAAAATCTTTGCGGATATCCTCGGCGCAAAGCCGGAGGAAATGTTCGTTGCAGGCAACTCCAGTCTTGAGCTGATGTTTGCATGTCTGCAGATCGCCTATGTCAAGGGCATTGCAGGCTGCGCGCCGTGGAGCAGACTTGACAAGGTCAAGTTCCTGTGCCCTGTCCCCGGCTATGACCGTCACTTTGCGCTGACCGAATACTTCGGTGTCGAGATGATTCCTGTCCCGACCGACGAGAACGGTCCGGATATGGCAATGGTCAAGCAGTATGTCGAGGGAGATGAGACCGTCAAGGGCATCTGGTGCGTTCCGGTTTATGCAAACCCCTCCGGCATTGTCTACAGCGATGAGACTGTCCGCGCATTTGCAGCGCTCAAGCCGGCAGCAAAGGATTTCCGCATCTTCTGGGATAACGCATACTGCATCCACCACCTGACCGATACGCCGAAGAAGCCGCTGACGATCAATCAGGCATGCGCAGAGGCGGGCAGCGAGGGTCTGTTCTATCAGTTCGTCTCGACCTCGAAGGTGACCTTCCCGGGCGCAGGCGTCGCTGCAATGAACACCGCAAAGGCAAATCTCGATGAGCTCTGCAAGCATCTCGGCGTCCAGACCATCGGCTTTGATAAGCTCAACCAGCTCCGTCATGTGCGCTATTTCGGCAATGCGGAGAACATGCGCGCACACATGAAGAAGCACGCAGCGATTCTCAAGCCGAAGTTCGATATCGTGCTGAACACGCTCGAGCAGGAGATCGCACCGCTGGGCATCGCAAGCTGGACAAAGCCCGAGGGAGGCTATTTCGTCTCGTTCAATGCGCCGAAGGGCACGGCAAAGCGCATTGTGCAGCTCTGCAAAGAGGGCGGCGTCACGCTGACGGGCGCCGGCGCAACCTATCCCTACAAGAAGGATCCGGATGACAGCAACATCCGCATTGCACCGACCTATCCGACACCGGAGGAGCTCGCGCAGGCAATGGAACTGTTCTGCATCTGCGTCAAGCTCGCCGCACTTGAGCAGCTCGTGAAATAAGCCAACAGAACATCAGCGCCGTGAGCCGATCCGGACTTGCGGCGCTGATTTGATTTTCAGTGAGCAGTTAGGAGTGAGAAGTGAGGAGATGCGGTATGCGCTGCGCGCATGATTATATAGCGTATAAGAGATGAATCGTGAAGAGAGAAAAATATCTCCTAACTATTTACAAATCCGTCCGCGAAGCGGACACCTTAACTCCTCACTCCTATCTCCTCACTCCTATCTCCTCACTTCTCACTCCGTATTTGCTCTTGACGCGGCGGCAAAACTGTGCTATAATAAAGTGAACTGTTATGCAGCAAAAGCGGATCATATCCGCAGAAGGAGAAAAACAATGCTTGATATTAAATTTCTGATTAACAACAAGGATGCTGTCAAGGAGAACATCAAAAAGAAGTTCCAGGATGACAAGCTCCCGCTCGTAGATGAGGTCGCTGATCTCTATGCACAGATCATGGAGGCAAAGCATATCTCCGAGGATCTCCGCGCACAGCGCAACAAGCTTTCCGCACAGGTTCCGGTCCTCATGAAGGAGGGCAAAAAGGAGGAGGCTGAGGCGATCCGCGCACAGGTCAAGGAGAACGCCGTCATCATGAAGGAAAAAGAAGCGCTGATGGACGAGCTGACTGTCCGCTATGAGGACATCATGAAGCGCATCCCGCAGATGATTGATCCTTCTGTGCCGATCGGCAAGGATGACAGCGAAAACGTCGAGGTCGAGCGCTTCGGCGAGCCGGTTGTTCCGGATTATGAGATCCCCTATCACGCAGAGATTATGCAGAGCCTCGGCGGGCTTGATAAGGAATCCGCCGGCAGAGTTGCAGGCGAGGGCTTCTATTATCTGCTCGGCGATGTGGCGCGCCTGCATGAGGCTGTTCTTGCGTACGCAAGAGACTTCATGATCGACCACGGCTTCACCTATGTCATTCCGCCCTTCATGATGCACAAGAACATCGTGGAAGGTGTCATGAGCTTCGAGGAAATGGAAGCCATGATGTACAAGATCGAGGGCGAGGATCTCTATATGATCGGTACATCCGAGCACACCATGATCGGCAGATTCGTCGGTCAGATGATCGACGAGAAGACCCTGCCGCTGACGCTGACTTCCTATTCTCCGTGCTTCCGCAAGGAGATCGGCGCACACGGTCTGGAGGAGCGCGGCGTTTACCGCATCCACCAGTTCGAGAAGCAGGAGATGATCGTCATCTGCAAGCCTGAGGAGAGCATGGACTGGTACAACAAGATGTGGAAGCTTTCGGTTGATCTGTTCCGCAGCATGGAGATTCCGGTTCGTCAGCTCGAGTGCTGCTCGGGCGACCTTGCAAACCTCAAGGTCAAGTCCTGCGATATCGAGGCATGGAGCCCGCGCCAGAAGAAGTATTTTGAGGTCTGCTCCTGCTCGAACCTCGGTGATGCACAGGCACGCCGCCTGAAGATCCGTACCAAGGGCGAAAACGGCACTTATCTTGTCCACACGCTCAACAATACCGTTGTTGCGCCGCCGAGAATGCTGATTGCACTGCTCGAGAACCACTATCAGGCAGACGGCACCGTCAATGTGCCGGAGGTTCTCCGTCCGTACATGGGCGGCAAGGCAGTCCTGACACCGGTCAAGAAATAATCGAAGAATCAAAGAAAAACGGCACGCCCGATCAGATTCGGGTGTGCCGTCAGCTTGTAGATAAAGTGTCTCCGACGGATTTATATTGAGGGCTCTGCCCTCAAACTCCCGCTTAAGGGCTACTAGCCCTTAAGAATCCCTTTTTTGGAACAATATGAAAAAGAACGTATTTGCTATATTTCACATAAATG
>JAFWUX010000065.1 GCA_017523995.1 Oscillospiraceae bacterium
AAGTAAAATTCCGCCCACGAATACTGGCTCATGTATTCGTTCTGGAAGGCATTGACCGCGCCGGCATCCAGCTCCTTGAAGCGGTAATAATCGCAGTCGAGCAGATCGGCATTGACCGCCAGTGCGTTGTAATCCCTGGAAACGACCTGTTCCGCGCCGACGGCCCGCAGACTTTTCAGCATCGTATGAATGAGCTGCTGGATATAGTTGAGCTGCTTCTTATCGTAAGGATCATCCTCAAAGAGTGCGGCGGCGATCTCCTTGATCGTACACGCGCCGCCGCCGCGGTGGACGAGATACGCGAACAGCTCCTTTGACTTGCTGCGCTCGAATCGGACGCGCTCGCCGTCCGGCGTGAATACTTCAAAATTGCCGAAGCATTGCACCCGCAGCAGCGCGCTTTTCTTCGGTATGACCGGAAAACGGAGATCCGAAAGCTCTCTGTCGATGTCCTCCGCCGTGACCGGCTTCATAATATAGCCGCTGGCCTTCATGTCCATCGCATCGCCCTTATACTCGGAAAAGCCCGTGACAAAGATAATATTCATCTTCGGATTGACCGCTTTCAGCTCCTTCGCGAGCTGTACGCCGTTCATGCCGCGCATATGGATATCGAGAAAAGCCACATCACAGCCGTTTTTCTTCGCATCCTCCAGCAGATCAAGCTGATCGGAATGCGGGGTGATATCGGCATCCGGCCGCGCCTCCTTAATGGCCATTTCCAGCATTTTGAGCATCAGCGGCTCGTCGTCAACACAAAGCATCCTCATGATTCTGTATCCTCCTCTGTTTCTTTCGGTATGATGATTCGCGCAGTTGTGCCCTCGCCGGGCTGACTTGTAATGATGATCTCGGCATGGCACATATCCCGCAGGCGCTTTTTGGTGTTCTCCATGCCGATATGTGAGCGGCCGTCATCCTTTTTCGGCGCATTGATGTCAAAGCCCACGCCGTCATCTGATATAATGATCTCGTAGCCGGTTTCGGTCTCCTTTGAGGCGATCGTCACCGTTCCGCCCTCCCGCTTCATGCCGACGCCGTGCTTGACCGCGTTTTCGACGATCGGCTGGATCGAGAGCATCGGAACCTTGAAATCTGTGGCCTGAATGTCATATTCAATATTCAGCTTGTCCGCAAACCGCAGCTTTTCGATATACAGATATTGCTTCAGGTGCTCCAGCTCCCGCTCGAACGGAACGGGCTTTGTCTGCTTCAGGGAATCCATATTTCCGCGCAGGTACTTTGAAAATGTGACGGTCGCTTCGTAGGCCGTCGCCGGATCGAGCTTGCAGAGGATCGCGATCGACGAAAGCGCGTTATACATGAAGTGCGGCCGGATCTGCGAGACCATGACCTGCACCTGCGCATCATAGAGCTCCTGCTGCACCCGCAGATTCTCTTTGGTATAGAGGTCGATCTCCAGCGCCAGATCGGAAATGACATCCGCAAGGTATCCGATCTCGTTCTGCGCCTTGATATCGTACATTTTTTTAACGATCATTTTCGAGCTTTTGTCATCGGTGTAGTCGATCAGCGCCTGCTCGATCTGCTTGACCGGCTTGACAGACCAGTAATACAGCGCTGCAAGCAGAATGCAGATTGCCGCGATTACAATGAAGATACTGATGAGCAGTGCGATTTTCAGAGATTGTGCAGCCGCAATCCGGATCTGCTTCCAGTCGTATGTTACGCAGAACAAAGCCTGCAGATGTCCGTCTGCGTAGAACGGCATATAACCGATATAATAATCTCCCCTTTCCGGGAAATCTCTTGATTTTTCAAAAGCGATGATCGGGGTTCCGTATGATTCGATAATTTGTCCGTACGCTGAACTCTGTGAAAGATTCAGAGGACAGCGGTCGCCGAGCTTCTTGTTGCTTCCGTAGTTTACGAGGATCGTGTGATTGAATGTGTCAATCATAAACAGCTGACGGTAGTTTGTGTCCTGAACGATTTTATTGAATTTATTAAGGAATCCGCCGTAGAGTATTCTGGCATTATAATATTTTATTTCTTCCGGCAGCTGTTCCAGATACTCTATAGAAGTCGGATCCTGATCCGCGTGTGATGCATCAAATTCATTCATTATTTTTTGCTCTTCGTCATTTGCGCTGTACCAATCTATATCTTCCTCCGGAATGGCGGAGAGCTGTTCCGCATATTTTTCCCAGTGGTTGATATACCACGCTGCGACACCCGGACTGTCGTAATACTGATTGTGGAGCAGGTCCTGCATCCGGTTCAGAACGACTTCCATGGATTCTTCCTGCGCTTCCAGAAAGCTGTTCACGGTTGAAGTATATATCGCTGCGGAGAAAGACACGAGCAGCACGAGCATCACAGCAAGAAAGATCAGCGCAATCTGAAACAGGATTGTTCGGCTTTTCCGCCTTTTTTTCTGCGGCATACTATCCGGCCTCCTTTTCGGATCGTTTTTTCTATTATAGCATATTATGCCGAAAAGTGCGATAGGCACGGGGAAATTATCATAAACGGCTTCGCGGCATGATCTCATATTGGAGCCGGGCACTGCCCGGTTATAGCATATTATGCCGAAAAGTGCGATAGGCACGGGGAAATTATCATAAACGGTTTCGCGGTGGCGAAAAAGAGGTATCCGCTTCGCGGATGTTATTTTGAATGGGTGCCTTTATCGCAGGCACCCAAGCCCGCGAACTCTTGAACGCAGGGGGAGTTTCGCCCTCTGCGGAGGGCGACGAGGGCTCTCGCCCGCTTCGCTATGAGTTTGCTCCGCAAACTCACCTCGACCCGCGAGCTTTTTGAAAAAAGCTCGACCAAAAACTTTGGATGACTCGCCGGATGAGTAATACCTCCCACGACCGGCAACTCCCGGTTTCGCGGTGTTCCGAAGAAAACAGGCTGCCCGTTCGGACAGCCCGTGCAATGCTCAGCTTGTGTGGAATTTATGCAGCACCAGAAGCAGCAGAATCACAGCGACAGTCACAACCGCGCCGATGCAGATCAGCGTGAATATGACGGAGCTTTCCCCCTTTGCTGCGTGCAGTGTGCCCTGATAATACTGCTCGGTCAGGCTGCCGATCGCGCTGATATCGTACAGCTGATTGATGCCGCCGGAGAATGTGCAGTTCGGAACGGCGCCTTTGTCAATATCCCTGCCGGAAGCAGAGGTGAGCTTGACCGGGCCGGATATCACGCCGAAATGCCCGTCTGCCATGGAGAACTGCATTGCCATGCAGGCACCGCCGCCGGTCTGATTGCCGATCACGCAGATCCCCGCTTCATTGGCAAGGAACGGAAGCAGATTGCCGCAGGAGAAAGAGGCGCGTGTCGTCAGTATGCAGTAATTGAAATCATACGAGACCTTCTTGTCCGCGTCGTCGATCACGCCGTTCAGATCCAGATCCATGGAAGTGTTGTTGTGCCAGAGCGTGCCGGTCACGATGCTGAGCGTATCGAGCTGCGACGCTGCGTCCTGTTCCTTTGCATTCGTCATCATGGCAAACATATATTCCAGCACATCGGAGGAGCCGCCGCTGTTGGTCGAAAGGTCAATGACGAAGTTTTTGACATTATGCTCTTTGGCGTAATCCAGAGACCATTTGAATGCGTCAACGATCGGGTTCATAAAAGAGTCGAACGCAAAGACAGCCGTATCTCCCTGCACATACAGGGCTGCACCGTCATCCTCCCACGCCTTCACTGCGCCGTATTTCTCATAGGCGACCGTCTTTTCGACTTTCGCATCATTCTTTGCATCCTCGATATCCGCTCCGACCGCATCGGTATTATCGACCGCATTTTGTTCATCCATATTCTGCGGATCGAATGTAGCATTGTAAAACTCGGAGAGCAGCGGCGCACCGGAATAAAATTCGGCCTGGCTCGCAGGATCGACATTCAGAAATGTGTGTCCGCCGTCATTAAAGATGCCGTTGAGCATTCCCATTCCGACAAAGAAATCCTTTTTGTTCGTGGATTTCAGAAGTTCCTTTGCCCGCTTCGACTGATCGCTGATGCTGTCCAGCGCGGTGTCGAAGTCGCTATCCTCCAGAACCTTTGAGACAGGCGCCTTTAGCGGCCGGCCGTAAAAGTGATCCATGAGAAAGCACAGATCGCGGTATGTGAAATCCGCCATTTCCGGCGTGCGCTCGGTCTGCTCGTAAAGCGGCTGCCGGTCGTAATACGGTTCGGTTTCCATGTCCATGCAGTGAAAATAATACAGACTGTCTTCGATGTAAACAGCCGCATTGTAGGTCACGGCGGAAAAATCATTGAGTACAGAGAGCGGCAGATACACCTTTCCGTCTGCTTCGATGATGTCGATGCCGTATTTCGCAAGGTCGAATGTGACCGGCTTCTCCCCGCCCTCTGCGGTTTGGCCGATATCCTCTGCATAGGTGACATCGAATTCCGTTCCGGTTTTATTCGTATCGTTCTTGATCAGGGTGTCATAATTCGGGAAAAGGACGGTATCCGCCTTGGGATCAACGGTCATGCT
>JAFWUX010000066.1 GCA_017523995.1 Oscillospiraceae bacterium
ACGCTGCGGCCAGACATTATCGGAAATGACAATCGGGGTATCAATGCGGCTGTCAGGCGGATTCTTGCCCATTTTGTTGACAGAGGCATAAGTGCGGAGAATGGTCAGGTGGTGCTTCTGACCGTAATCTTCACAGTTGATCGTGTAGGTGACGTTCTTGTCGATTTCGAGGACGTTGTCATTCTCCTCGATCCATGCGGTACCCTCGTCATTGTGGAGACCGTATGTCGGAGCGCCGGGACCGCCTGCCGGAATGCCCTGAACATAGTTTTCGTTGATGATCGTGCCGGGCATCTGACCGATTGTGTAGATACCGCCGCTGTCATGCAGACGGTTCAGGCAGTTGATGACGCGGTTGTAGCAGATCTGGTTGTCGCGGCAGACTTCGGAATCCTTGAAGTTGCACCAGCCCCAGCCGAGGTGAATGCCGTTGTACGCAGTTTTCTCGACCTGATTGCGGAGCACCTTGATCGAATCTGCGGTGTAAACGGTGACTGCTGCGCATCCGCCGAATCCCGGCACAACCGAGATATCATAGAGCAGGTTGTCGCAGACGGTGTCATTCTTGCAGACGCCTTCGACGCCGACCGGATATTTTTCGCGGTTGGAACCGTTCTTGTCGCCGATGTAGATGTGCTGCGGATGACCGATTGTGATGCCGGAGGAGGTGATATCGGTCACATAGTTGCCGGAAATTGTGCTGTTGATGACGTCATTTGTCATTTGGAGACCGTCCGAGCCGCTGTGTTTGATGACATTGCCGGTGAAATCAATCGAGTCCGCAGAAGTCACATTGATCATGGACGGCAGGGTATCGACCATCTCGTATTTTTTGCTGTGCCAGTTGGAGTCAGCAAATGCGATGTAGGTCTGTGCAGCCTGACAGGTTGTCTTGCCGTGCGAGCCGGCGACATTTGTCAGCTGGTAGTCGGTGTGTGCAAAGGTGATGCCTTTGAAGGTCAGGTTGCGGACACGGCTGCTTGTGGATTCGCCTGCGATCTTGACAAGTGATTCCGCAACCGGTGCTTCGACATCCGCCGTTGACATATCCTCCCAATCATAGGGATAATAGTACAGCTTGTGGTCGGTCTTGTCGAAGTAGAACTGACCGGGGGAGTTGACGAACTCGAGCGCGTTGAACATCGTATGCCAGCCGCCGGTCGAGAAGCCTGCGCCCCAGCCCGGTGTCTGTGCGATTGCGCCGTAGGGCTGCTGCATCAGGAAGACAAACGTGCCGTTTTCATATTTGACATCACGCGAGCAGACGATATTTTCATTCCACGTTGTGCCGTTGACAACCTCGAGATCATCGAGGTTCTTTGTCAGATGCGGCAGGTCGCTTTCCTTATACTTGATGCCGTCGCTTTTCTGTCCGGAGTCCCATGCCCAGTCCGCCTGACCGGCTTTGACACTGTAGGTGCCCCAGCCGCCCTGTGCGCCGAGACCCTTGCTGCCCATGTTGGCGCGGTGGTCATTGACGTAGAGGTTGCGGAGCTTGTAATCTCTGTCCAGCGAGGCGACATAAAGCTTGTCATTGAATTTTGACCAGCCCGTGACCTGCTGTGCGCCGCTGATGACCGGAATCTCGTCTTTGTATGCCTGATAGATGATGCGGGAATCGCCCTTGGCGGAGTCCTTCAGGCCGAAGGTGACGGGTTCGGTCTGGCGGTAGGTGCCGCCGCGGAAATTGACCACAATATCACCGCTGACTGAGCCGTTGATCTTGCGGACTGCGTCTCTTGCACCGGCGAGCGTTGCAAGCGGTGAATCAATTGTGCCGGAGTTGCTGTCATCACCGTCCGGTGCGACAAACAGCTCCGCTCCCGGATTCGCTGCCGCGGCTTCGATTGCGGATCCGAGCGGTGCATGCAGCATGGCAGCAGCGCAGAGAACTGCGCTGCATGCTGCCGTCACGCGGAGAATACCCTTGTGACTGGATTTTGAAATCATAATAAGCCCCCATTTCAGATTGGTCAATGCGTTGATATATATCTTTGTTTTCGGGTTATACGAGCTTTGCGATAATCTTCAGGATGCCGATGACATCGTTGGAATCAAGCACATCGTCATCCACAACTGCTGCGTTGAGCTTGCCCTGATCATAGACAACAGCCTTTGTATCTTCTGCGATGAATCTTGCAAGCAGAACCGCGTCAGAGACATCGACCATTTCATCGAGGTTGACGTCGCCGATCAGACCTGCGGACGGCGTTGGGAAGTCCGGCTCTGCGCCGAAGTCGATCCACATTGTGACTGCGTCATCCTTCGGGCCGTATGCAGGGGATGCCGTGTTCTGGGATGCGAGTTCAGAAGCGGAGAGTGCCTTGCTGTACATGCGGACTGCGCCGAAATCTGCGCTGGAGCCTCTGCCGGTCTCCGGGCAGGCGCCGATGGTCACGCTGTAATTTGCATGTGCCGGACCGCCGGTGTTAAGCTGCTTGTTCGCGAGAATCTGACCGTCTGCGTAGACGGAGAGCGTGTTGGTTTCGCCGTTGTAGATACCTGCGACCTGATGCATCTTGCCGATCCACGAGGACTTCATTGCGGAAGGCATTTCGTAGGAGCAGACCTGCCAGCCGCCGTTTGCATAGATGAAGAAATCAAGGATGCCAGGGCGGGTGCGGAGCGAGAAGCTGTGGTCGCCCTTTGATACGAACATGTTGTATTCCGGATCGCCGGTCGGGATGACATTTGCTTCAACGGTGAAGGAATGCTTGTTTTCTACGATCGGATCGAAGATGGAGTTGAACGGAACCTCGACCTTGCCGCGCATCAGGGTTGTGCCGTCTGCTTCTCGCAGCTCAGCGGATGCCGGAACCGGAATCATCATCTGGTTCTTGCTGAGGTCCTGAATGTAGGATGCGATCTTGCGGAACGGCTTTGCCTGTTCTGCGAGCTGTGCGCCGGTTGTCTTTGCACCGGTCGGCATGATGGTGAATGTCCAGTTGTATGCGCGCTTGCTGGAGAGCTGATACTGACCGAGGACGCCGGGGCCGCAGGTGGCGGAGCCGGTACCCATGGAGCCGTAGTTGAGGCTGACATAGGTCTGGGTGCGCGGTTTCAGCTCATAGGGGTGATTTGCCTTCATCAGATCTTCCGGCAGGAAGTGGAGTGCGCTGCCTTCGATCGGGGTATCTGCTGCGATGAGCAGACCGTTTTCGTGCTTGGTGCTCTGGATTGCCATCCAGTTGAGATCGGTGATGTTGCCGCAGTCATCCGCCTTCATGTACGGGAAGAAGAAGCCGCTGACGGTTTCTGTCCAGACGCCGAGTCTGCCGTTTGTCTTGCGGTCATTGAAGGTCTCGACCGGACCGTTGCCGTACCATGTGACGTTCTCGAAGCCTGCCGGCAGCGTCATGATCGAGCCGACGCGCAGGAAGTTGCCGAGACCGGACTGCGTTGCATCGACGCGGATGCCGACGGTGACATTGCCGTCGCCCATGACGGTGTACTGGAGGTTGACGGAGGTGTTGCCTGCGTTCGGGAGCTGGGTGTAAACGGTGATGACCTGATTGCCGTTTTCTTCGCGGGTTTCGATCTTATTGACCTTTGCGCCGTTCATAGCATTGCGCCATTTTGCATCGAAGGAGCCGCGTGCGCCGTTGTTGTCGTTCTCGACATAGCCGCGCCAGAAGTTCGGTGCCGGACCGTTTTCGATGAGCAGCTCGCCGTTATAGCGGTAGTTGACCATCTGACCGGTGCTCTTGCTGACTGCGAAGCTGAAGTTCTTGCCGGTGACGCTGTAATCGCCGCTGTTTTCCTTGACGGTGACTGCGTCAGTGCTTGCCTTCTTGACAACCTTTGCCGCGCCTGCGGGTACGCTGAACTGTGCATAGGAGAGCTCGGTGCCTGCCGGAACAACAGCAGTGCCTTCCTTGGTCTTGACGGAGACATTCAGCAGGAATTCATCGCCGGGGGCGATGGCTGCCGGAAGTTTGAACGGAACTGTGATTGTGCCGTGGGTCAGCGGCTTGACATCGGTGTCTTCCGCGTCACCGCTGCTGATCTCGATACCGTTCTTCAGCAGAGACCAGATGACGTCATATTCATTGAGGTTTGTGAAGTTGCTTTCGTTGTAAACAGAGACTTTTCGCTCGTTGATCTGACTTGCGTCAGCGCTGAACCAGTAGTTCTGATACTGGAACTTGACCTCCTCGATTTCCGGCTGCGGCGTTCTGTCCGGGCTGACCAGACCGTTTTCGCAGAAGCTGTTATCGTTCGGGTTGTCGCCCCAGTCGCCGCCGTATGCGAAGTAATGGCCGCGGCTTTCGTCGCCGTAGAGGTTCTTGTGTGCATAGTCTTCGCTGTAGTAATCCCACTTGCCGTTGACATAGCTGATGCTTGCAGCGCCCTTGGATTCGGTGACCTCAGCGCTGTAATCGAGCCAGACGAGGACAGAGGAATCGCTCGGTGCGATTGCCGGAGTCTGGCTGTTCTGACCGTTGATCTCGGCTGCGGAGAGTGCTCTGTTATAGATACGTGCCATCGAGATTTCGCCGTCAAAGCGTCTGCCGTTCGATGCATCATAGCCGATGCCGAGCGGGGTGGTGCCGCTGTCGATGCCGTCTGCTACGGATTCGGTGCCGAGCAGCTTGCCGTCGCAGTAGATCGAGAGCGTGCCCTTGTCATAGGTACCGACAACCTGATGCCAGTTGCCGACCCAGTTGGACGGGAAGCTTGTTGCAACGGACTTCCAGCCGCCGCTGTAGACGAAGAATTCGAGACCGCTGCCGCTGCTGCGGGTCTTGAGTGCGCAGTTGTTGTCGCCGATCGAGAGCAGAACGCTGTTCTGTGCGGTCGATGCGGGCTTGACGATTGCTTCAAAGGTAAAGGATTTGCCGGTGCCGGAGAGCGAGCTGAGATACGAGGTATTGCCGTCCATCAGGGTGTAGCCCTTGCAGGAGACGCCGCTCAGCGATGCTGCGCCCGCATTGCGGTTGAAATCGGATTCATTCGCGCTGACTGTACCGGTCAGACCCTTCTGATCCTTGATCTCATAGCTGGTGGAGCTGCCGCCGAAGCCGCCGAGGGAGACTGCACGCGACTGATCGCACCAGTCCCAGATGAAGCCGCCGAGCATGTTGTCTGCACTGCGGATGGAATCCCAGTATTCCTTCAGACCGCCGACGGAGTTGCCCATCGCGTGGTCATATTCGCACATAACATACGGCATCTTGCCGACGCCTGCCTTGCCGCGGATACCGGACTGGCCGGGATACATCTGGCTGGACATGTCAACGCCCATTGCGTCGCCCTGACCTTCACTGTGGACAGGTCTTGTCGGGTCATTCTTCTTGAAATACCAGATCATGTCGCGGAACAGACCGTTTGCGCAGTTCGGATCGCCCGTGTACTGCATCTCGTTGCCGATCGACCAGCCGAAAATTGCCGGATGGTTTTTCAGACGCTGGAATGTAGTCTTTGTGCGGTCCAGACCGAGCTCATAGAACCAGCCCTTCTGTGTGCCGTTGTCGCCGTACATCAGCGCGTGGCACTCCATGTTGGTTTCTGCGAGCATGTACATGCCGTACTTGTTGCAGAGCCAGTAGAGGTAGGAATCGTTGCTGTAGTGCGAGGTGCGGATCGCATTGATGTTATGCGTTTTCATCTGGTGGATGTCTTCCATCATGGTCGCCTGCGGGACAGCCTTGCCGTGGAACGGGTCGGTGTCATGGCGGTTGACGCCCTTGAGCAGAAGACGCTTGCCGTTGATGGTCATGACCTGCCACTGTTTTGTGGTGACACGGTAGGAGCCGTCAACCTGCGTGGATGTGAAGCCGATCTCACGGAAGCCCATTTGTGCGGAGACGGTTTCAATTGTGCCCTTGCTGTTTTTCAGCGTCAGGACGAGTGCGTAGAGGTTCGGGTGCTCTGCGGACCAGAGCTTCGGGGAGAGGACTTCCTTGGAAATCTTCGCGGTGACGATCTTGCCTGCATCGACAGACGAAACAGGGATCGTTGTGCCTGCGGTGAGATTGTTGCCTGCTTCATCGAGCACGGCGACATCCACGCTCAGACCGCTGACATTTGCAGAAGCCTTGTTGTGAATGTTGACCGAGAGGTTCAGCGATGCATTCTGATAGTTGTTGTCGAGATCGGTCTGGACTGTGTAGTCGCTGATCTTGACAAGCGGCGTACTGGTCAGGTAGACATCGCGGAAGATACCGCCGTCATAGATCATATCCTGATCCTCGAACCATGTGCCGTCGCAGAACTTGTGAACCTCCACGGCGATCAGGTTTTCGCCCTCGGTCAGGTAATCGGTGATGTCAAAGCGGTGCGGTGCAAAGGTATCCTCGCTGTAGCCCGCTTCCTTGCCGTTGACATATACATAGTATGCGGACTCGACGCCCTCGAAGTGGATTTCGACGCGGCGATTGTCCTTCAGCATATCTGAGGAGACGTTGATGGTCTTGCGGTAGAGACCGACCGGATTGTAATTGGTCGGGGCTTTCGGGCAGCTGACGCCGCGGTCATATGCGCTCTGGAACGGCATGGTGACGTTCGCGTAGATCGGGAAGTCGAATCCCTGAGAGGTCCAGCTGTTCGGAAGGGTAACGGATTTCCATCCGTTGCCGGGGTTGTATCCGGGTTTCATGGCGCCGGCGTTGAGCAGCGTCTGTGCCTGACTTGCATTCTGCACGACTGTCAGATCCCATTGCTCATTCGGACCGGTGAGCATCTGCATGTACTCGGATTCGGTGCGGGCGTTGAAATCCCAGACGGCAGCAGCAGCGGTTGCCGTGTCCTGGAAGGGGATGAGTGTCAGTGAAGCCGGCTCGCGGTTCACTGCAAAGACATCCTCTGCGCCGTTGTTGCCCGTCCATTCGTTGTGCGTGAACTTGTTTTCGTTCACATTGGCCCTATACAGCGGTGATAAACCAAGCTGTATATCGGATGCAGCCGCATGTGCAGACAAATTCTGCCCCGGAATGGCTGCCGCGAGCATGCTCAGGGAGAGCAGCAACGCGCCGGTTCTTTTCCATAGTTTCATAATTTCCCCTAGCCTTTCTGTTTTGATTGGTGTTGATTTGTCTATAATTCACCAATTTACACTTCAATTATAAACGATTTTATTGCGTTGTTCAATGTGCAATCTTCAGATATTCTGGATGAATTGAAGATGTTTACAAGTATTGCGAATTTGTACAGCTTTTTCCCATTTCTTGCGATTCTGCAAAACATGTATATGACATTTGACAGAAAGTGAAAGGCACCTTAGCAGAGATCGTCAGCAGCTTGTGTGCTGCCTGTCTGAACTTGTCTGCATCTGCATCGGGCGCGCATTCCTGCATATATAGAATAAGATACAAAAAGCCATTGCTTTCTGTCTGCAAATCATATATAATAGTATAGGGCAGTATTATGCCCCGCAGAATAGAAAAAAGGTGAGGGATTATGAGAAAACAGTTTTTGGCATTTGCGGCGGGCATCGCTTCAGTGATGCTCAGTGTGCAGATTCTGCCGCTTGCAGGATTTGCAGCCGATGCGCCGCGTCAGGCATCGGCGAATGTATCGAAGGACATTGGTCTGGTCGGCAATGTCTATACGGTCAACGGCACCGATCAGGCAGATCAGGGCGCACTGCAGTGGGACACAACGCTTTCGGCGCGCTCCTATGTTCTCTACCGTTCCGAGGATGCGGAGTCAGGCTTTGTCCCGATCTACAGCGGAACCGGAAAATCCTGTTCCGATCCCGATCTGGAACCGGGCAGAATCTATTACTATCAGCTTGCAGTCGAAACGGATAAGGGAACGCAGTATTCCGCTGTGAAGTCACTGGAACCCTGCAAGCTGCCTTCCGGTCTCAGCACCTATGACAACCAGAAGGGGAGCAGCCTTGTCTATGAGACAAGCGGCTACAAGGTCGGCAATACCTTTTACAGCTACTCGCTGAAATCGCATGCCGGACAGAAGGATATCTACCTTGCCGAGAGCACATCCTCCGACGGCAAACGCTTCGGCAGCGAGCGCAATGTCGCGGACAGCTCACAGAATTCCGCGCTCGCGAACTGCAAGATCGAATCGGTGCATATCGACTATGTTGCGGCGAAAAACAAGGTGGTTGTCTGGGCACACTGGGAGCAGCCCGACGGCTATAAGGACGGCAAGGCGCTTGTCATCACCGGAACGCCGGGCGGCAGCTTTACAGTCCACCATGTGTACAACCCGCTGGATATTCAGGTGCGCGACATGGCGATTTTTTTCGACGATGACGGCACCGGCTATCTGATCGCCGCCGCAAACAAAAGCGGTGAGGGCGCGAACAAAACCATGTACATCTTCCAGATGAACGAGGATTACAGCGGTGTCACGCGCGTGGTCAAAACACTGTTTGATGATCAGTACCGCGAATTCCCGAATCTGATCAAGCGCAACGGCTATTACTTCCTGTTCACTTCGCAGGCGGCAGGCTGGTATCCGAGCAGCGGCGCCTATGCCGTGACGGACAACATCGCGGGCACATGGAGCGGTCTGCGCAGCATCGGCAACAGCTCGACGTTTTCTTCACAGTCCGGCTGGATTGTCAACCTGCAGGACCGCAACTACCTGATGCATGCGTACCGCTGGCTGCGCGGTTCATCGACAAGCGGCACAACGCTCTGCCCGCTGTATTTCGACAACGGCTTCGCGTTCTATGATTACTGCCCGTACTTCAAATACAACACCTCGACCGGCGATCTCTATCCGGTGCAGCAGGGCAGACTGCTCTCGCAGGATATGCCTGCGACGGCATCCATTGCGGCGAAATCAAGTGATTCGGCGGCAAAAGCGGTGGACGGCTCTTATCATTCCGCGTTCACTGCGATCGGCGACTCGAAAAAGTGGCCGTTCTATCTGCAGGTCGATCTGCAGCAGGTCTGCGAGCTCGGCAATATCCAGACGTCATGGTACATCTGCAAGGGCTCCGAGGGATACTATACTTATACTGTCGAGGGCAGTCTGGACGGCGAAAACTGGACAAAGCTCCTCGACCGCACCGATACGAACAACGATGCGATCACGAAAACCTACGGCTTCAACAGCGATATGCTCTCCGGCAAGGCGCGGTATGTCCGGCTCAATGTCAAAAATGCGACGCTGCAGAACAACCCGACAAACAACTGGTATACGCCGACTGTCTACGAGATGAAGATTTTTGGCACACCGGTGCAGTCAGCGGATGAGCCGAAGCCCGTTGCAGCATTCGATTTTGAATCGGTCTCGCAGGGCAAAGTCAGGGATATCACCGGAAACGGCAACGATCTGATACTGACCGGCGATCTTCCGGTTCGTGCAGAGGGCTCTGACGGCAGCAGCCTGTTTTTTGACGGCAATGCCGCAAATTATGCAGCTCTGCCGGACGGTCTGCTGGACGGCTGCCGCGATTACACAATCTGCATGGATGTCAAGTCAAGCTCGACCGGCGATTTCTTCACATTTGCGCTTGGTCAGGATGAAAACAAATACGCATTTTTCAAGGTCGCGGACGATCACTTCCGTTTCCAGACAACCGTCGATACATGGCGCGGCGAAACCGGCATGCGTTATGATTCCGATAACACCGGCTGGAACAGCTATGTGCTTGCGGTCAACGGCGCGACGGTCCGGCTCTATAAAAACGGCTCGCTCGTCAAGCAGACAACCGATCTGACAACCATGCCCGCGGATATGGGCAGCAAGTTGCATGTCTATCTTGGCAGGAGTTTCTATAAGGATGATGTCGGATTCAGCGGCGCGATTGACAATGTAAAGATCTACCGCACCGCGCTGACGGAGTCGGAGATCGCAGGGGAGCTGCCGAACGATCTGCGCGGGGATGTCACCGCGGACGGTGCTGTCAACATCGCGGATGCAGTTGCGCTGCAAAAGTATCTGCTGACTTCCGGCACGCTGAAAGCATGGCAGCAGGGTGACCTGAATGATGACGGCAGGCTCACATCCGCCGATCTGTCACTCCTGAAACGAATCATTCTCGGATAATACAAACAGCCGCAGGATTCCGGTTCTGCGGCTGTTTCTTTGGCTGGATTGTGAAAGCTTTGTACGATACGGAAACCGGATTGTGCATTCAGCCAATGATGCCGCAATATTCTTGCAATTCTGCAAAGCCCGTGCTATAATACAACATATACTATATAGTATATACCGGACAGGTGCAGGATCAAATCTATCAACAGAAAGAGAGAGGAACATGTCAGCAATAATCGAAATCAAACATGTGACAAAAGAGTTCAAGGTCCTCAACCGGCGCGAGGGCTTGAAAGGCAGTATCCGCGATCTGTTTTCGCGTGACTACAAAACTGTCCGGGCAGTAAACGATATCTCCATGTCGATTGAACAGGGAGAGATTGTCGGCTATCTCGGACCGAACGGCGCCGGAAAATCGACCACGATCAAGATGATGACCGGTGTTCTGGAACCGACATCCGGCGAGATTCTGGTCGGCGGCAATGTACCTTACCGCAACCGCACGAAAAATGCGCAGGAAATCGGCGTTGTCTTCGGTCAGCGGACGCAGCTCTGGTGGGCGCTGCCGCTGATCGAATCATTTAAGATTCTCAAGGATATCTACCAGATTTCCGATGCGGATTACGATGAAATGCTCAAGCTGTATCAGTCGCTTGTCGATATTGAGCCGCTGCTGCACAAGCCTGTCCGGCAGATGTCACTCGGTCAGCGCACGCTCAGCGATATTCTTGCAGCGTTTCTGCACAATCCGAAGATTGTCTTTCTCGATGAACCGACGATCGGTCTGGATGTCTCCATGAAGGCAAAAATCCGGACACTGATCCATGCGCTCAATCAGCAGAAGCATACAACTGTCATCCTGACCACACATGATATGGGTGATGTGGACGCGCTCTGTCAGCGCATCGTGATCATCGACAAGGGCAAAATGCTCTATGACAATGACATTTCGCATTTGAAACAGTTTTTCGGCTCGTACCGCACGCTGAAGATTCGCATCAAGGGCGACCTCAAACAGTATGCGGCGGAGATCGCGGAAAAGCTGCCTCGATGTTCCGTTTCTGCAGATGATGAATGGATTTCCGTGCTCGTCGATGAGTCGCAGTCCACGGTGATGCAGGTGCTCAGCGAACTGCAAAAAGATTATAAAATCCGCGATATGCAGCTCGAGGAGATCTCAACCGAGGAGGTCATCAAGAAGATCTACGAGGAGGGCGTGAAATGAATCTGAAAAAGTATTTCACACTGACCCGTGCCGGTATCATTGAAGCACTGCAGTTCCGGCTCTCGTTTGTCATCATGGTGATCGGCAATCTGCTGTATCTGATTGTGACGTATTTCCTATGGAAAGCCGTGTTTGCTTCGGTGGACGGCGACACCGTCAACGGCATGACATTCACGGATACGCTGATTTATCTGGTGCTCGCTACGGCGCTCTACGGCTTCATGGAGATGTATCTGGTCTGGGAGATCGGGCGGAATATCCAGTCCGGCAAGATCGTTTTAGATTTGCTCAAACCGATGCCCTACAGGCGGTATCTGTTCTGGTCATATTCTGGCTCGTTCGTGACGCAGTTCTTTTTCACGTTCCTGCCGACATTCATCGTTGTGACAATCGTGACACACGGCGCAGTGCCGCTCGGCATCAATCTTGTATGGTTCGTGCTGTCTGTGGTGTTCGCTGTCATGATCAATTTCAGCATTGATTTCATCATCGGCACGGTCTGCCTGTTTACAGAGTCGATCTGGGGCATCAATATCATGAAGCAGGTGGTTGTCCTGCTGCTTTCGGGTGCAACGATTCCGCTTGCATTCTTTCCGGACAAGCTCCGGACGGTTGTCAATTACCTGCCGTTCCAGTCGATTTACAATGCACCGCTTTCGCTTCTGCTGCAGGAACATCCGGACATGCAGACAGTCTGCTCGACGCTGGGGCTGCAGATTTTCTGGGCAGCGGCGCTGACACTGCTCAGCGTAGCGTTCTGGAACCGCTCGCTGCGGCAGATCACCGTGAACGGAGGCTGATATCATGACACAGAGAGGATTACGCTTCTATTTACGTATCTACGGAAAAATTCTTGCACAGGACCTCAAGAGCAAGATGAGCTACCGCGCCGATTTCATCATCTCGACGATCGGCATGATCTGTACAAATATTGCGGGCTTTATCAGCTTCTGGATTCTGTTCAGCCGGTTTCCGTCCATCGACGGCTGGGGCTACTACGAAATCCTGTTCCTGTACGGTTTTTCGCTGGTCTCCCTGACACCTGTACAGTGCTTCTTCGATAACAACTGGAGCCTGCGGCAGTATGTCTATTCCGGCGACTTCATCAAATACTGTTTCCGCCCGATCAATATGTTTTTCTATTTCCAGTCGGAGGTGTTTGATGTCAAGGGGCTGGGACAGCTCGCTTTCGGGCTCGGCACGCTGATCTATGCGTGGGTGAAGCTCGGGCTCGTGTTTTCCGTCCTGATGCTGCTCAAGATGATCGTGTTTCTGCTGACCGCCTCGCTTATCATGATTGCGCTGCAAAATGCGGCTGCTGCGACCTGTTTCTGGATTCAGAACTCGTTTTACATGCTCGATCTGGTGATGCGGTTCAAGGATTACGCCAAGTATCCGATCACGATTTTCAGTCCGGTGTTCCGGTTTATATTCACGTTTGTGATGCCGGTTGCATTCATCGCATATTATCCGAGCCTGGTGATCCTGCGGCCGGATGCGGTGCCGGTGCTCTCGTGGATTTCGCCGCTGTTCGGCATTGTGTTCTTCTGGCTGAGCTATCGTTTCTGGATGTACGGCGCGTCAAAATACAGCGGAACCGGCTCCTGATGTACAGAAAACGGGCTGCTTAAACAGCTTTAGTTGTATCAAAATAGACAAAAATCCACATGTATTTGTAAATACATGTGGATTTTCTATTATTTCTGCGTTTTTTCTGTTGATTTTTATTCGATTTGCACGTATAATAATATTAAGATGTATTGAAACTTGTATCGTACAGACACCCTGCAGCAAAAATTACAGTTCACACGATATCAGAAATACATGCCCGTATGAAAACAGGAGGATAATATGGACGGATACAAATACATGGCGATCGTCGAATGGAGCAAGAAATATATCGCATCGAAAAACCTTCATCCGAATGATCGCTTCCTATCCGAAAACGAGCTCTGCTCAATTCACGGTGTCAGCCGGCAGACAGTCCGGCAGGCGCTCAAATGTCTGGAAGGAGATGATATCATCTGCCGC
Source organism: Oscillospiraceae bacterium (assembly GCA_017523995.1). Next base: position 13,208 of record JAFWUX010000066.1, read on the forward strand.
GTGCGCGGCAGCGGCACCTTTGTCAAGAAAACAGAGGATGCCAAGCTCGAAAAGCCGGCTGCACTCAAAAGCGTCGGCGTAATCTCGACGTACTTCAGCGACTACATCTTTCCCCAGATCGTCACCGGCATCGAAAGCGTGCTCAACAAGGCAGGCATTGCGATGCAGCTTGCGATCACGCATAACCAGGTGCTCGAGGAATCCGAAGCCCTGAAAACCATGATTTCCAACGGCGTGCAGGGTTTGATTATCGAACCTTCCAAGAGCGCGCTGCCGAATCCGAATATGGAGCTCTATCAGGAGATCAAGCGCAATCATCTGCCGCTCGTGTTCTTCAACGCGAAGTATCCGTGGGCGGACTTCCCCTTCACCGCCATGAACGATGAGCTTGCAGGCAAGATTGCGACAGATTACCTCTTTGAATGCGGACATACGAAGATTTCCGGCATCTTTGCGCTCGACGATATTCAGGGACATAAGCGCTACAGCGGCTTTATGCGCAGTTGTATTGCCCACAATGTCCGCACCGCCGAAAAGAACGTCCTCTGGTTTGCAACGGGTGACAAGAGCGAACTGTTCTATTATGCGCAGAAAAAGCTCATGGCGATCATCCGCGACTCCACAGCGATCGTCTGCTACAATGATGAACTGGCGATCAACTTCCTGCGCTTCTGCAGGGAGCACAATATCCGTGTGCCGGAGGATATTTCCATCATCGGCATCGACGATTCCAAGATCTCCGTGCTCTGTGATGTCGCACTGACAACCGTGCGCCACCCGCACCAGATTCTTGGCGAAACTGCTGCGAAAATGCTCATGGATCAAATGAACATGCCGCAGAAAACCGTAGAAGATGTTGTCTATATGCCCGAGCTGATTATCCGTGATTCCGTCAAGAAGATCACCGAAAATCTGTGAGGCATTGTCCGTAATCAGCAAGGTGGTGAGCAGGCAAAATGCAGAAATTGAGCAAACAGGATACCGTCTATGATGTGCAGCTTCTCGATCACAAAAAGCTGACGTCACTGATGCAGTTCGGAGACCTCGAAAGCTGCGCAGATACGTTTGATTCGTATCTGGATTCCGTTCAGTTCTACAGTCTGGAATCGCTGATGCTCCGGCTCTACATCGGCATGGATGTCTACCTCGCGGCACGGAATGTATCGCGAGGGTTCGGTATCACAAACGAAGAATTTGTATTGACGTTCGGCTCCCTTGACGATATTTCCGCAAATATGAAAACCGTGGATTCCACCGCAGCATATCTGCATAATATTGTCGCACAGTGCATCCGCTGGCGGATTGCATCGGTTGCCGAAAACGGAAACGGCGTCATTCGCAAGGCAAGGGATTTTATCGACAGCAACTATACGGACGAGGATATTTCCCTCAATAAAGTCGCTGAAAATGTCGGTCTGACGCCGACGTATCTCAGCGCGTTATTCAAAAAAGAGACAAAACAGAACTTTACCGATTATGTGACAGGTCTGCGCATTACCCGTGCAAAAGAGCTGCTCTGCTGCACGAACAAGCTGATCTCTGAAATCGCATATGAGGTGGGATTTAGGGATTACCGGTACTTCAGTCAGATTTTCAAGAAGCAGACCGGTATGACTCCGCGTCAATTCCAAAGCAGTACAAATGTCATATACTGAGTGTTATAATTTTACGGAATAATCAAATACGTAAAATCACAAACATTTCAGATAAAAAAGTTGGTATATTTGTGCGTACTTTTGGAATATAATGTACTTACAAGTTAACGGACACGTTAACAACATGGAAAAGGAGTGAATTGTTATGAAATTAAAGAAAATGTTGGGAATCATCCTCACGGCGGCTCTCTGCGGCGGCATGCTCGCAGCTTGCGGCGACTCTTCCAGCACCGGCACCGCCAATACCGGTGACAGCAGCAGTGCAGAAAAGCCGGCAAGCACCGGCAGCGACCTCATCCGCGTCGGCATCATCAACAATGATCCGAACGAATCCGGTTACCGCACCGCAAACGTCAATGATCTCAAGGCAACCTTCACTGAGGCGAACGGCTATGAGGCACAGTTCTCCTACAGCCTGAAGAACGAGGAGCAGATTCAGGCTGCTCAGAAGTTCATTCAGGACGAGGTTGACTACCTGCTGCTCTCCGCAGCTGATACCGCAGGCTGGGACAGCGTCCTTCAGGATGCAAAGACCGCCGGTGTCAAGGTTATCCTGTTTGACCGTACCATTGATGCTTCCGAGGATCTCTATGAGGCTTCGATCGTCTCTGATATGGCGAAGGAAGGTCAGACCGCAGTTGACTGGCTGAAATCTCAGAACCTGTCTGATTACAAGATCATCCACCTGCAGGGCGTTATGGGTTCCGCAGCACAGAAGGGCCGCTCCGGTGCGCTGACGGATACCGCAGCTGCTGAGGGCTGGGAGATCGTTTCTGAGCAGACCGCTGAGTGGAATGCTGAGAAGGCACAGCAGATCGTTCAGACTGCGATCGACTCCAACAAGGAATTCAACGTCATTTACGCTGAGAATGACGATATGGCCAAGGGCGCTGTCGCTGCGCTCGATAAGGCGAATATTTCGCACGGCGTCGGCAAGGACGTTATCGTCATGGGCTTTGACTGCAACAAGTGGGCTCTTGAGGAGCTGAAGGCAGGCAACTGGAACTATGACGGACAGTGCAACCCGTTCCAGTCTTCTTACATCACCGACATCATCAAGAAGCTTGAAGCAGGCGAAAAGCTCGAGCAGAAGACCATTATCATGGACGAAAAGGGCTTTGATGCTGCTACGATCACGCAGGAGGATGTTGACAAGTACGGCATCTGATGCCACGCTGCCGTAGGGGGATTGTTTCTAGAAAGAACCTTAGCGGGGCGGCATATAGTTCATTTCTGTATGCTGTCCCGCTATAATTATATCAGTTACATGGAGGGATCGTTATGCAAAAGGATTCCGTTCTCGAATTACGCGGGATTTACAAGTCTTTTCCCGGTGTGAAAGCGCTGCAGAATGTTGATCTGACACTTCGCAGCGGTGAGATCCATGCGCTTATGGGGGAAAACGGAGCCGGCAAATCCACTCTTATAAAGGTATTGACAGGTGTCTATTCCAAGGACGCCGGAGATATCTATATCAGAAAGGGCGGAAAAGAGGAAAAGGTCGTATTCCACTCACCGCAGGAGGCGCAGCGCGCCGGAATCAGTACGGTATATCAGGAAATTTCACTTTGCCCGAACCTGTCTGTCGCAGAGAACATCTATCTCGGCAGAACGGAAGGCAAATTTGTCAGCTGGAAAAAAATGAACGCACAGGCAGGAAAGCTGCTCAAATCGCTCGACATTCCTGTTGAGCCGACGCAGCAGCTTGCAAGCTGTTCCATCGCCGTGCAGCAGATGGTGGCGATTGCGCGTTCTGTTGATCTGGATTGCAGTGTGCTGATCCTTGACGAACCGACATCCTCGCTGGATGAATCCGAGGTTGAAAAGCTGTTCGGTCTGATGCGGCAGCTTCGGGACCGCGGTGTCGGTATCATCTTTGTCACACACTTCCTCGATCAGGTTTACGCAGTCTGCGATAAGATCACGATTCTGCGTGACAGCAAGCTTGTCGGCGAGTATGATGCAGCGGCGCTTCCGCATGTCGAGCTTGTCTCGAAGATGCTCGGCAAGGAGCTTGACGATATGGCGGACATCAAAAACGATGCCCAGACCTATCAGGGCGATTCGGGTGTTCCGGTTTATCAGGCGAATCAGCTCTGCTCCACGGAGGGTATTGCGCCGTTTGATTTCTACATCAAAAAAGGCGAGGTCAACGGCTTTACCGGATTGCTCGGCTCGGGCAGAAGCGAATCTGTGCGTGCGATTTTCGGCGCGGATAAGGTCACTGGCGGCATGGTCCGTGTGAACGGCAAGCCCGTCGATATCAAAAAGCCGCTGGATGCCATGAAAAACGGCATCGCCTATCTGCCGGAGGACCGCAAGCGCGACGGCATCATCGGCGACCTTTCCGTCAAGGATAACATCATCCTTGCACTGCAGGTCAAGACCGGTTTCTTCAAACCGTTTTCCAAATCAAAAGCGACGAAATTCGCAAAGAAGTATATCGAGCTGCTGGATGTCAAGACAGCATCCGTCGATACACCGATCAAATCGCTTTCGGGCGGCAATCAGCAGAAGGTCATTCTCGGGCGCTGGCTGCTGACCGAGCCGGATTATCTGATTCTGGATGAGCCGACGCGCGGTATTGACGTCGGTACCAAGGTCGATATCCAGAAGCTGGTGCTCAAGCTCGCATCAGAGGGCATGAGCGTGACGTTCATCTCCTCGGAGACAGATGAGATGCTGCGCACATGTTCAAGACTGCTTGTCATGCGTGACCGAAAGCTCGTCGGTGAGCTGACCGGTGACGATCTGAACCAGAATACCGTTATGGCGACCATTGCAGGAGGTGGAAAAGAATGACAGCGAAAGCTACAGGAAAGCAGAACTCGTTTCTTTCCGGTCTGCTGCACAATCAGCTGTTGATTCCGATTGCAGCGCTTCTGCTCCTGACCATATTCAATCTGATCGCAGATCCGTCCTTTTTCCGGATTTCGCTCGGATACAACAGCGACGGCAATCCGGTTTTGTCCGGCTATCTGATCTCGATCATCGACTACGGCTCCGAGCTCGCGATCCTTGCGATCGGCATGACGCTCGTGACCGCAGCATCCGGCGGACAGGATATTTCCGTCGGCGCCGGTATTGCGATCGCCGGCAGCGTGCTGCTGAGAGTGCTCTGCGGCACGGAATCCCGTCCCGAAACCCTGCAGACACCTGTCTTTGTGGCATTTATCGTCTGCTGCATCGTGGCAATGATCTTCGGTGCATTCAACGGCGCATTGGTTGCGTTCTTCCGGATTCAGCCGATGGTTGCGACACTGATTCTCTTTACGGCAGGCCGCTCGATTGCTGCGTGGATCAATAACAATGAGCTCCCGATCGTCAGCGAGAAATCGTTTACCTATTACGGCGGTTATCTGCCGGGCATCCCGATTCCGACACCGTTCTTCATCGCGCTGCTGTGCTTCGCGATCACATGGGCAGTTTTGAAATTCACGAATCTCGGGCTGTATGTACAGGCGGTCGGCATCAACGAAAAGACCTCCCGTCTGAACGGTCTGAATCCGGAGCTGATCAAGTTCGCAGTTTACATCCTGCTCGGACTTTGCGTCGCGGTCTGCGGTCTGATCAAGGTCAGCCGTCTTTCCACGATCAACTATTCGGTTATCGCGAAGGATATCGAAATGGATGCGATTCTTGCGGTCGCACTCGGCGGCAATGCGCTGAGCGGCGGCAAATTCAACATGGGTGCTTCGATTCTCGGCGCCTATGTCATTCAGTTCCTGACAACAACACTCTATAAGTTTGACGTCCAGTCTGATGCGCTTTCCGCATACAAGGCGGTTGTCGTCATTCTTCTGGTTGTCCTGAGCGCACCGGTCTTCCGCGAGAAGATCACCGGCTTGTTCCGCAAGCTGCGCGCAGGCAAGGCCGCGGCTTAACAGAAGGGGGAATGCAATATGACGAATTCTGTAGCAAAGCGCGGCGGTCTCGCAGGCAGACTGCGCAAAATGACGGACACCAATCTGCTGATGTCCATTACGATTATCGTGTTCATTCTGATGTATCTGGGCGCGATCATCTTCCTGCAAAAAGGCTTCCTCAAGCCGCAGACACTGTTCAATATCATGAACGCAAATGCGGCGCTGATCATCCTCTCCTGCGGTCTGACGCTTGTCATGATCACCGGCGGCATTGATATTTCCGTCGGCGGCGTTGCGGCGCTGGTCAGCATGAGCTGCGCGGTGTATCTGGATTACCACGGGGGCAGCATTCTCGGCGCAATCCTGATTTCACTCGGCATCGGACTGGCATTCGGACTGATTCAGGGTTATCTCGTGGCATATCTGGAGATTCAGCCGTTTATCGTGACGCTCGCGGGCATGTTCTTCGCGCGCGGCATGACAACGATTGTCCACACCAACCCGTTCAATGTCCAGAACGAAGCATTCGTCCGTCTGAAGGATACGCGCATCACAGTGCCGTTCCTCGGTACGGTCAACAAGCACGGCAACTATATCCCCGCCTATGTGGAAATCGGCGTGATTGTTGCACTGCTGATCGTTGCAGTTCTGTTCGTGTTCCTCAAGTGGGGCAAAACCGGACGCAGCTTCTACGCAGTCGGTGGCAACCGCCAGAGCGCTCTGATGCTCGGCATCAATGTCAAGCGCGTGACCTTCCTTTCGCACCTGCTCTGCGGTCTGCTCGCAGGCATCGGCGGATTTGTTTACTTCCTGCATGTCGGCTCGGGCTCTGCATCGCATGCAATGGGCGCCGAGATGAATGCGATTGCGTCCTCGATTATCGGCGGCACGATGCTGACCGGCGGTGTCGGAAACATCATCGGCACACTGTTCGGCGTCATGTCTCTCTCGCTGATCCAGACGATTGTGCAGTCTGTCGGTCTCGATCAGGCGTGGTGGACCGGTATCACGATTGCCGGAATGCTCTGCCTGTTCCTGATTGTCCAGAGCATCATCATCGCACGCAGAAAGAAAGCAAACGCTGCAAGTGCAAGATAAGCATGAAGATTTTGAACGCACAAACGATTGAAACGGGGTGATAACATGCAAGTTCGGGAGCAGATCGCAGCCGGTCAGACGGCGATCGGCATTGAATTCGGTTCGACGCGCATCAAGGCGGTGCTGATCGGAGCGGATTTTGCACCGCTCGCATCCGGCGTACACGATTGGAACAACCGGCTTGAAAACGGTATCTGGACATATTCCGAAGAAGACATCCGAAACGGCCTGCAGGCATGCTTTGCGGATCTCATGCGGAATACCGAGCAGCAGTTCGGTGTGAAGCTGACAACAACAGGCAGCATCGGCATTTCCGCGATGATGCACGGTTATCTTGCATTTGATGCGGATATGCATCTGCTGGTTCCGTTCCGGACATGGCGCAACACAATCACAAAGGATGCGGCGGAACAGCTGACGGAGAAGCTCTCCTTCAACATTCCGCAGCGCTGGAGCATTGCGCATCTCTATCAGGCAATCCTGAACAAAGAGGCGCATGTCGGTCAGATCCGGCACTTTACAACGCTTGCCGGATATGTACACTATCTGCTGACCGGCAGAAAGGTGCTCGGCATCGGAGATGCATCGGGCATGTTCCCGATTGATCCCGAAACGAAAAACTATGATGCAAAGATGTGTGACATCTTTGATACGCTCACGCAGGGGACGCCGCTGCAGCAGAAGCTGATGACACTTCTGCCGGAGATTGTCCCTGCAGGGGAGAACGCCGGCACGCTGACGGAATCCGGCGCAAAGCTGCTGGATCCGAGCGGCACATTCGGCGCGGGCGTTCCGTTCTGTGCGCCGGAAGGCGATGCGCAGACCGGTATGGCGGCAACAAACAGCATCACGCCGCGGACGGGCAATGTGTCCGCCGGTACTTCGATCTTCGCGATGGCGGTTCTGGAGCAGAATCTGAAATCGGTTCACCGCGAGATCGACATCGTGACAACGCCGGAGGGCGCACCGGTCGCGATGGTACACTGCAACAACTGCTCGAGTGATCTCGATGCATGGGTGAAGATGTTTGACGGTCTCCTGAAGGCGGCGGGCGCAGAGCTTTCCAAGCCGCAGCTGTATGATCTGCTTTACGGCCTTGCCGCAGAGGGCGAGCCCGACTGCAGCGGCATCATCAGCTACAACTACTACTCCGGCGAGGAGATTACACATCTGCAGGCGGGCAAACCGATGCTGATGCGCAATCCCGATTCGGCATTTACAGTTCAGAATCTGATGCGCAGCCTTGTGTATTCCTGCATGGCGACGCTGAAGATCGGTATGGACATTCTGGCAGAAGAATCGGTCGGGCTTGACCGGATCTATGCACACGGCGGACTGTTCAAAACGCCGCTCATCACGCAGCCGACACTGGCCGCCGTACTCGGTACAGATGTCACGCTGATGCAGTCGGCGGGAGAAGGCGGCGCATGGGGCATCACCCTGCTTGCCGCGTACCTGCAAAGATCCGACCGCAGTGAAACGCTGCGTGCTTATCTGCAAAACCGTGTCTTTGCGGATCAGGCACAGCAGACCGTTTCTCCTGCTGCCGCCGATACGGCAGGGCTGAATGCCTATATGAAGTTATACAGCGAGGGACTTGCCGCAGAACATGCAGCAGTTTCGCAGTCATCATGAAGCGATATATACACAGAGGTGAATGAAAATGAAATTTTGGTTTATTGCCGGTTCACAGGCAATGTACGGTGAGGAGACACTTCGCCGCGTTGAAGCGGATGCAATGGAGATCGCAGCAGGACTGAACGTCCCGTTCCCGGTTGTCTACAAGATGACTGCGAAATCCAATGCAGAGATTCTGAAGGTTGTCAAAGAAGCAAACTATGACGATGACTGCGCAGGCATCATTACATTCTGCCACACATTCTCGCCGTCGAAAATGTGGATCAACGGTCTTGCAGCACTGCAGAAGCCGTGGCTGCATTTCCACACCCAGTTCAACGAGTCGATTCCGAACGATGAGATCGACATGGATTACATGAACCTGCACCAGTCTGCACACGGCGACCGTGAGCACGGCTTCATCGGCGCACGAATGCGTCTGCCGCGCGCGATCGTTGCAGGCTACTGGAAGGATCCGCAGGTACAGGCAAAGATCGCTGACTGGCAGCGTGCCGCAATCGGCGTACAGTTCAGCCAGAATCTGAAGATCGTCCGCTTCGGCGACAACATGCGCGAGGTCGCAGTCACCGAGGGCGACAAGGTCGAAGTGCAGATCAAGCTCGGCTGGCAGGTCAATACATGGGCTGTCGGCGATCTGGTCAAGGAGATGGATAAGGTTACGGATTCCGAGATTGACGCGCTCGTCAAGGAATACGAAGCAGCTTATGACATTGTGACCGATGATATGGAAGCAGTGCGCTATCAGGCACGCGAGGAGATTGCAATCGAGCGGATTCTCGTCCGTGTCGGTGCAAAGGCGTTCTCCAACACCTTTGAGGATCTCTACGGCATGAAGCAGCTGCCGGGTCTTGCAACGCAGCACCTGATGGCAAAGGGCTACGGCTTCGGCGCCGAGGGCGACTGGAAGACCGCCGGTCTGACGGCTGTTGTCAAGGCAATGTATCCGGACGGTGCGGCATCCTTCATGGAGGACTACACCTATGACTATCCGCACGAGCTGATTCTCGGCGCGCACATGCTCGAGGTCGATCCGTCCATCGCAGCAGACCGTCCGCGGATCGAGGTGCATCCGCTGGGCATCGGCGGCAAGGAACCGCCTGCCAGAATCGTTTTTGAGGGCAAGGCTGGTGCCGCAAAGGTGCTCTCGATGATCGACGTCGGCGGCAGACTCCGCCTGATCGTGCAGGATGTTGTCTGCGAAAAGCCGTTCCAGAGCATGCCGAATCTGCCGGTCGCACGTACCATGTGGAAGCCTGCTCCGGATTTCCTGCGCGGTCTGGAATGCTGGATCATCGCAGGCGGCGCACATCACACGGTGCTGTCCTATGACATTACAGATGAGACGATCCGCGATTTTGCCCGCATCATGGGCATTGAGCTGGTCACGATCAATGCGGATACCACGCCGGTCGCCCTTGAGCGCGATCTGATGCTCGGCGACATCATCTACGGCAGATAATCCGATCCTCCTTCATGCTGCTGACACAGTATGAATTGAAAAATCCCTGCGGTTTTGCCTGCCGCAGGGATTTTCTTTTAGTAATCGCGGATGCTGAAGCTGCTTGAATCCTGCAGCGGAATCTCGCGCGCACTGATTGATTCGATCGACGCCCACTGATTTTTCTCGAGTGCGACGAGCATATCTTCGATATCGCGCGGATTGCCCTCAGCCTCCATCTCGACGGTGCCGTCATAGCAGTTGCGCACCCAGCCGGTGATCCCGCGGCTTTCTGCAGCACGGTAGGCACGGAACCGGAATCCGACGCCCTGCACATATCCGTGAAAAATAAAGTGCTTTCTGATTTTTTCCATTGCTGCTCCTTTCTTATCAGGCGTTATCTGTCAGATCGGAAAGTGCGATCCGGAATCTGGTTTCGCCCATAACGGATTCCACATCATCCGGCAGCGTGGTATCAACCTCTGCAAATTTCGCCGTCTCACGGATCACAGAGCAGCGGATGACGCCGTCTCCGGGGATCATCGGATCATGTTCCGCGGTAAAGACCGGCAGCTTATCGCGGAAGGTATGCGTCATGCCGTCATAATCGGTCATCACGCATTCTGCAAACCGCGGGAATGATTCATCTGTAATGCAGCGGATTCTCACTTTGATTCCGTACATGCTTCGGGCTCCTTTCGGGGTGTTTTATCGGATATTCCAAAAATCAGAACGAAAACTGATATTTCCTATTATATATGAAAAACAGCAAAAAATCAAGTGCAGTTAGCTATACCTAATCTTTTAACGAAAGGGCTTGATTTACGGTATAAAAAGTTGTATAATAGGAAAGAGATAGTTGAAATGACTGTCTAAAAACCGAAAGGAGTTTTCATAATGATTTATTCGCACGAAGTTGAAACAATGTGCCCGATCGCTCAGGGCGTTGCTCACGGCGCTGCTCCGATTCCGGAGGAAGCAAAATGGGTCAAGGCGAAGGAGGTCAAGGATATCTCCGGCTTTACGCACGGCATTGGCTGGTGCGCACCGCAGCAGGGTACATGTAAGCTGACGCTGAATGTGAAGGAAGGCGTTATTCAGGAAGCACTCGTTGAGACCATCGGATGTTCCGGTATGACACACTCCGCTGCTATGGCTGCTGAGATCCTTCCGGGCAGAACCATTCTGGAAGCACTGAACACGGACCTTGTCTGTGACGCAATCAACACCGCTATGAGAGAGCTGTTCCTGCAGATCGTCTACGGCCGTTCGCAGTCTGCTTTCTCCGAGGGCGGTCTGGTTGTCGGCGCAGGTCTTGAGGATCTCGGTAAGGGTCTCCGTTCCCAGATCGGTACCACTTACGGCACGCTCAAGAAGGGTCCGCGCTATCTGGAACTGACTGACGGCTATATTACAGGTCTTGCTCTGAACGAGGATGATGAGATCATCGGCTACAAGTTCGTGAACTTCGGCAAGATGATGGACTTCATCAAGGCCGGCGACGATGCAAACACTGCATTCGAGAAGGCACAGGGACAGTACGGCAGAGTTGCTGATGCTGTAAAGATCGTTGATCCGAGAAAAGAATAAGGAGGACTTGTAACAATGGCATTGTTTGAATCTTATGAGAGACGCGAGAAGCAGATTCTCGCTGTCATCAAGCAGTACGGCATCAACTCCATTGAGGAGTGCGCAGATGTCTGCAAGGAAAAGGGGCTTGACATCTACAAGCTGGTCGAGGGCATTCAGCCGATCTGCTTCGAGAACGCAAAGTGGGCATATACCGTCGGCTGCGCAATCGCAATCAAGAAGGGCTGCACCAGAGCTGCTGACGCTGCTGCTGCAATCGGCGAAGGTCTGCAGGCATTCTGCATCCCGGGTTCCGTCGCAGATCAGCGCAAGGTCGGTCTCGGCCACGGCAACCTCGGCAAGATGCTGCTTGAAGAGGATACCGAGTGCTTCGCATTCCTCGCAGGTCACGAGTCCTTTGCTGCTGCTGAGGGCGCAATCGGTATTGCTGAAAAGGCAAACAAGGTTCGTCAGAAGCCGCTCCGTGTTATCCTGAACGGTCTCGGCAAGGACGCTGCACAGATCATCGCAAGAATCAACGGCTTCACCTATGTTGAGACTGAGATGGACTATGCAACCGGCGAAGTCAAGGAAGTCTTCCGCAAGGCATATTCCGATGGTCTCCGCGCAAAGTCAACTGCTACGGCGCAAACGATGTCCGTGAGGGCGTTGCAATTATGTGGAAGGAGAACGTTGACGTTTCGATCACCGGTAACTCCACCAACCCGACCCGTTTCCAGCATCCGGTCGCAGGCACCTACAAGAAGGAGCGCACCGATGCAGGCAAAAAGTATTTCTCTGTCGCATCCGGCGGCGGCACGGGCAGAACCCTGCATCCGGATAACATGGCAGCAGGTCCGGCTTCTTACGGCATGACCGATACCATGGGCAGAATGCACTCTGATGCACAGTTTGCAGGTTCCTCCTCCGTTCCGGCTCACGTTGAGATGATGGGTCTGATCGGCATGGGCAACAACCCGATGGTCGGTGCAACAGTTGCTTGTGCAGTTGCTGTTGAAGAGGCTATGAAGAAGTAATATTTTTCGTGCGAATGAGGAGCAGTCCCTGATAGGGGGCTGCTCTTTTGTTTATTGACAAAAGGAATAATGTATGATACAATAGAATCACCACACAGAGAGGGGGATGCCTTACGGAATACATTGAGGGCTTTTTTTCACTGATACTCGGATTGTTTGCCGGTATCTTTATCGGCATCGGATTTCTGCTTCGCGCTGTCTATAAACTGATTCGCTGGCTGGTTGTCAACCTGATCGGTCTGATCATGCCGTCCAAGCGGTATAAGCTCAAGATGAAGGGCATGCTGCGCCATGCAGATGACAGCAAAGACGCAAAGCTGCAGACAGGCTTATTCCGCTCCTATGAGATGACGGGTTCCGGTCTGGATTCGCTGTTTACCGGTATGAAATCCTGCATCGAGACCTATAACAACCAGAAGCGGCAGCGGCTCGCGGTCAAATCGCGGCGTCCGGAGCTGGCACCGGTTTTCAAGCAGTATGATGAACTGTTCGAGGGGTTCCAGAAGCAGTTTTACCTGTCTGCGGATACGATCAACTGGAAAAAGGTGGATGTCTACAACTATGACCAGCTGCCTGCATATCCGGTTTTGCAGAAGGCGCTTGCCGGTATGAAGGCACTGACCGAGCGTCAGCAGGCGATCATTGACGGTACTGTCGCGGATGAAATCAGCGAACTGGAGCTGATTCAGTCCGTCACGGAGTCGGTCCTGCTGCCGCCGGAAATGACAGAGTCATCGGAACAGACACAGCAGATGCAGTGAACACCGGTTCTATGCGCGTGGGGTGATGTGTCATGAAGCTGAAAAAGAAAATTGTCATCGCAGCGCTGATCATTGCGGCTGCGGGCGGCGGTTCGTTTCCGCTGGGGCGGTTGATCTCTGACCGGATATTGTTCAGCAAATCCGAGGATGAAATCTACGCGCAGATGAAAAACGTATCATCTGAGAAACTCATCAAAAAGATCAACCGTTTCGAGAAAAAGCTGCCCGCAATGCCGGATAAAACCGCATTGGTGCCGTTCTATACTGCGCTGATGGAGAAAGCAGGCGATTTTTCCGAAGAACAGTTGATCACACTGATTCAGGATCAGGATACGCTTGCCGGTATCGAAACGGTACTGGTGGAGATGTACGCTGCGGACGGTTATGACAGTTCGGCCATTCGCCCGCTGCTGGATGATCCGGAAATTGAAGAAAATACAAAAGCATGTATTGTATCAAACTGCGATTTTTCAAAGGATGATCTGTGTGACATTTTCCGCAAATATGACGGCTTGACTGCCGTAACCGCGATGAAAAAGATCGCGAATACTGATTCGGATGCTGCGATGCAGCTGGTCGATGAATTTGTAAAGTCCGACAGTCAGTCCGCTGAGAAGTATCAATCTGTCTGCCTCGGCATTGCACAGTATTATGAGGAGCATCATACTGCGCAAGATCTTGAAGCAATGCAGACTGTTTATATTCCGATGCTCAAACAGATTTATGAACAGAATCCGTCGAAGCTTGTCAGGAATCAGGCTGTCTACGCAATGGCAAGAATCTGTGATTACGGGTTGTTTACATGGCTCATTGAAAATGAGAGCATAGATGACTTGCTGAAAATCAGCGTGATTGAACGGAATTACAGGCTGATGAAAGCGCAGGTTTCGCGTGCAGAATCGGAAGAGGACATACGTGCCGTTATGGAAGCAATGCGGATTCTCCCGACGCTTGAAATCGCGGATGCAATGCAGCAGGCTGTGGACGCTGGAAATCTGCCTGCTTCGGCAGAATTGCGCTCGCTGATTGATGAGATCAGGAGAGAGGGCGTTCCTGCGGTCGATAAATACGAAAAATGGATACAACCGGAATAGAAAAACGGCAGGGATTATGACGGATACCCATATAGAAGTTTTGCCCCGAAGCGTTTTAAAGCTCTTCGGGGCATCGTATTTTTTCCTGTTCAGTTAAATCAGAATTTAACTATCTAATCCGTCAACGAATGACTTTATGACCTCGCCGCATTCTTCCGGCTTCTGCTCATAGATCATATGATCGCCGCCCAGCAGGACGACTTCACAGTTTCCCATTTTCTCGGCATAGGGATAGATGATATCCTGTCTCAGTTTTTCTGTTTGTTCTAACTGTTCCTGTATTTTTTCATCAGATATTCCTGCACTTTCAGGAGCTTTCAGATGGTTCTTTGTTTTCAGAGCAGAGAACCAGTTCAAATATTCACGAAATTCTTCTTTTGTTTGATATCCATAGCTTGCACAAATATACAGCTTTGGAACATCATTTGTAATAATGCTGTCCCATCCGGTCTGACCGTTCTGCGGCAGCAGACAGCTTTCTGATGTCGGCGCAATCGAATCCTCTGTTATCAGTTCAAGCGCATCACATAGATATTGTTCTTCCTCGGAATAATTATCCGGCAGAAGATAATAGTTTTGTCTGAGCGCATATCTGCTGAAACCGAGCTTTGCAAGAAATACCAATGCTTTATCACTGAAACCGACTGTACTTTCAGGCTCGTCATCAAACGCATTTTCACTGAGCTGTGTACCGTCAACAAAAACGACTGCTTCGATCTCATCGGGATATTTGCTTGACCAGTAATTCGCATAAGCTCCGCCAATGGAATGCGGCATGAGGATATACGGTGCCTTGATGCCCGCATTTTGCAGTGCCTTGCGGTAATCCTCGACAATATATTCCGTTGTCATCTCATGATCGGTGTCATCGCTGAAACCGTAACCTGCACGGTCAATAAATACGACCGTATTATCCTTTTCAAGGACATCCGTCATCTGCCGTTCGGCTACGGAATAATCTCCCATACCAAGACCTGCAAGCGCCACGATCGTGTGCTTGCCGTTTTCGCTGCCGAATTTCGCAACATTCAGCGAATAGTTACCGACTGACACAGGATTGTAATAGCCCTTCTCTTTGAGCAGTGCCGTCTCCTGATTTGTCTGAACTCTATGAATGATGAATGTGACCAGAGTGAACAGCAGAAGTAATATCAGTAAAATCAGCAATATTCGCCCTGTCATCTTTATTGCTTTCTTCATTAGAATGCTCCTTATAAATTCTGATTTACAGCAATAAGCTTCCGAAAACCAGTGTACTGAAAGATGCGCATAACGCTTCCGGAAAGCTTTAGAATAACGGCTGTCGGCACTGCCGACAAATTCCGATTTATGCTAGTAATTATAGCACAGTATTGAAGGTCTGTCAATGGAAACGCCATAGTACTTCTGACTTTGTATCAGAAATACTATGGCGAAAAACTTCTTTATCAGCGCAGCACTTATGTTCCCTGCCGTTTCTGTTTACTTTTTCAGGATCAGTTGCTTGAGCAGCGTTGCATCGCGGATGTCAATGCATTTGTCGCCGTTGAAATCGAACTGTGCGGCGATTTCCGGCGTTTCAAACGGCTTTTCGGTCAGCAGGTGCTGATAGAGCCGCTTGAGCTGTGCTGCGGTATAGACCTTGTCGGGCTTTGTGCCGTCCGGTTCGGTGCCGCCGACAAGCTTGCCGTCCGCATAGACACAGACATACGGGCAGCGCTTTGCGAGATCGACACCGCCGACGATGTTGTCATACTCCTCGCCGATGTCCTCCATGCCCTGCAGACTCCAGTCATTTGAGGGATCCCACTTGTCACCGTAGTACATGCCGAGAATCAGCTGATATTTCTTGTTTGAGTTCGCGATGGCGTAATCCGGCCACGCAATCTCGACATAGTAGATATCGTCCTTGTATTGCTTCGGCTTCGAGCAGACAGCCTCGCGGTCATCGACCTCAGTCTGCACCTGATCGTAGGTCTTTTCCTGCACAAAGTTTGCCGGAATGCCGGTGTTGTTCTCGAATTCCTTGATGCTGAAATAATAGCGGATGGAAAGATCAGTATGCGGCTCGAGTGAATCCGTATTGACAAAGAACGTCAGCTTGGTGACGCCTGCGCCGGTTGTCTCGGGCGAGTCGGTGTAATAGCCGGAGACCCAGAAGTCATTGCCGGAGAACAGATCGTTGTCATCTTCCTTCTCGGGGGGCGGGAAGTCCGGTGTCGGCTGCATGGATTTGTCACCGTAGCGCAGATAAAGACCTGCCGCTGCGCCGACAAACGCGGCATTGTAGTCGATTGTGACCTCGTTGTCGATCCAGTCATTTGTGGTGTCGCTGTGCTTGTCGTTGGAGCGCGGGCCGCCGACGAGTGCGCCCCAGAGCACATGCTTATGCTCGCCGGGATCCTCCGCCATGGTCAGCCCGGATGCTGCACGGTGATGCGGATACTTCGCGGAATTCTCCGCATATCCGACCACATAGCAGCGGTCGAGCGGGTTGTCGCCGAGCAGATATTCCATCTGACCGAGTGCCCATTCCGAGAAGTGATAATCCTCCTGTTTGGGATCGTAGACATCCTTGCCGTTCTGGTATTTGTCATAGACAAGCGCGGTGAACTGCGCTGCGGTGTTGTAGCGCGCCGAGCCCCATTCATCGAGCCAGAAGTATCCGGCGGCGGTGTTTTTGCCGACCTCGCCGGTGATATAGCCGTTGAGCGCTTTTGCGGTCATCTCCCAGAAGTTGAGCTTCTCATACTTGCCTCTGCCGATCGCGACGCGCGTTTCCTCGCAGATTTCGGGGTACTGATCCTGAATTCTGCCAAAGATGATCGAGACGCCGTTCCACATATCGTTCCAGCAGAGGACATATCCGGGCGGCGCATAGTAATCGTCATATTTGAGCGCCTGATCGAGATACCAGTGATCCTCCGTGATCAGATAGAGCCAGCCGGCGGCAAAACAGAAATCATCCTCCCACTTGCTGGACGTGTAAAATGACGCAGGGCCGTCTGCGCCCTTGCCGACAGCCTTCTCATTTTTTGCGGCGAAGCTGAACAGCGCTTTGGCGTAATCGAGGCACTGCTCCGCGTATTTTTTGTCGGTCTCGAGGAAGTTGTAGTAGTTGATCGCGAGCGCTGCCGCAGCCTCGGAGACATCGTCTGTTGTCGGCAGATCGGCGGTTGCAAAGAACGCCGGACGCTCCATCGCGTCGATTTCAGGCGCCTGCCAGTATTTGTGATCGACCGCGCCGTCACCGACCTGATAGCAGAACGCAATGACATCGCCTTTGTCATCGCGGAAGGTGCTGCGCATGAAATAATCGCAGAAGTGACGCAGGATCGTCTCGGTGTGTGCCTGCTCGCCGATGGTCTCGTAGGCATCGCGGAATTCGTAGTATCCCCACGAGACAACCGATGCAGCATAGGCTTCCGGCAGACCGAACTTGACATGGTCGCCCGCATCGTGATAGCCGCCGGAGACATCGACCGTGCCGTCGCCGTCCGGATCGAGGATATCTGCGTACTGCTTCATGAACGCGGCAGAGAGATTCGTGCCGCCGGTTTTGGCGTCATAGGGCTGCAGCGGCACCTTTGCGTCATAGATATGGCAGTCGCCGCGCCACGGCAGCAGGCTCTCCTTTGTGACACCGGTTCCGCACATATTGGCATCGTAGAAATAGAGCGAATACTGGAGCAGCTTGGCAAAATTTGTTTCCGGCTCCTGATAATCCGCCTTGTGCGGAAGCGCGGTCGCATCGGCGGGAATCTGCACGGCACCGAAGACTGCCGCAGCCGCAAGAAGCATGGCGGTAAAGCGTTTTCCTTTCATGAAATCATCCTTTCTGTTTCTGACCGGAATCCGGCAGAATACCAATTCTATTGTACATGAAAAATGGCAATTTGTCTATGCAGGAATTGCGGTTTCCGGCAATTATTTTCTCAAAGAACACCCTTTTAGTCGGAATGCACAACAAAATCTCTGTAAAATTTTATGTAAAACTGTTGAAAATCGAGACGATATATGTTATAATAGGGTATCCGCTGAAACAATATACTGCAAATGTGACACGCAAATTCAATTGAAAGGCAGGGATTTGATATGTCAGAAAAGCTGTCTGCACCGTCGGAACACAGCAATTTGAAGCACAATTATATAACAACCATGCTCTGTCTTGCCGGAATTGCGCTGAATCTGATCCTGTGTGAAATTGCAGGACGGCTTCAGCTTCCGCTGTATCTGGATACGGTCGGAAGTGTTGCTGTGGCGATCATGGGCGGCTATCTGCCGGGCGTGATCGTCGGATTTGCAACGAATATGCTCAAAAGCATCACCGATCCGTCTGCGATGTATTACGGCGTCCTCAATGTCCTGATTGCGCTGACGGCATCGCTTTTTGCGAAAAAGCAGTATTTCCGCAAGCTGCCCGGAATCCTGCTGACAATGGTTGTCTTTACACTGATCGGCGGCGGGCTCGGTACCCTGATTCCGTGGTATCTGGATGATGTTGCGTTTGACAGCGAATCGCTGAGCGCTGCCATATACGGGACAGGGCATTTCAATCAGATTTCTGCGCATCTGCTTGCAAATCTTGCCGCGGATTTTCTCGATAAGGCGGTATCGGTTCTGCTGGTGCTGCTGATCGTGCATCTGCTGCCTGAGAAAATTCACAGCATGTTCCGGTTCAACGGCTGGATGCAGACGCCGCTTTCGCCGGAGGAGACATCCGCTGCAAAGCGCTCAAATTCCCGCGTGATGTCGCTGCGGACGAAAATCCTGCTGGTGCTGAGTATCTCGCTGATTCTGGTTTCGGTCGGCGCGACGGCGATCAGCATTCATCTTTACGGTGTTGCTCTGATCCGGGATCACACAAAGCTTGCGGAGGGCACGGCGTCCATTGCAGCGAGTGCGCTGGATCCGGATAAAGTCGGGCAATATCTGCAGGAGGGCGAATCTGCCGAGGGCTATGCCGAAATGGAAAAGCTGCTCTATGATATCCGCGAGAGCTCGACTGATATCCTGTATCTGTATGTCTATCAGATTCGCGAGGACGGCTGCCATGTTGTGTTTGACCTCGATACTGAGGAGCAGGCAGGCGCCGCGCCCGGCGAGGTGATTCCGTTCGATGAATCATTCTCCGCGTATATCCCGAAGCTTCTGCGCGGCGAACAGATCGACCCGATCATCACCGATGATACCTATGGCTGGCTGCTGACATCCTATCAGCCGGTTTATGACAGCAGCGGGAACTGCGTCTGCTATGCGGCTGCGGATATCTCAATGGATCAGATCGGCATTACCGAGCGCAAATTCTTCATCCAGATGCTCTCGCTGTTTCTCGGTTTCTTCATCCTGATTTTCTGCGTGGTGCGCTGGCTGATCGAGTATCACATTATTCTGCCGGTGAATTCAATTGCACGCAGCACGGGTACATTCGCCTATGATTCCGAATCCGCGCGTGAGAACAGCATTGAGCGCATCCGCGAGCTGAACATCCATACCGGTGACGAGGTTGAAAACCTCTATCACGCAATCGCGAAAACCTCGGATGACAGCATGCGCTATGTTGCGGATGTGCAGGAGAAAACAGCGCAGCTCTCCAAGATGCAGCGTGCACTGATCATGGTGCTCGCGGATATCGTGGAAAGCCGCGACAAAAACACCGGCGCGCATGTCCGCAAGACGGCAGCCTATACGGAGATCATCCTGAACGAGATGCGCAAAAAGGGATTCTATGCCGATCAGCTGACCGATGAGTTCATCTCGGATGTGGTCAATTCGGCGCCGCTGCACGATGTCGGAAAGATTCAGGTGCCGGATGCGATTCTGAACAAACCGGGCAGGCTGAATGACGATGAATTCGGGATCATGAAAACGCACACCACCGCGGGCAGGGATATCATCTCGCAGGCGATTGAGCTGGTTCCGGTCTCGGGCTATCTCAATGAGGCGCGCAATCTGGCGGCATATCACCATGAAAAATGGGACGGCTCCGGCTATCCGAACGGCATTGCGGGCGAGGAGATTCCACTCTCTGCGCGTGTTATGGCGGTTGCGGATGTGTTTGACGCACTGGTCTCCAATCGCAGCTACAAAAAGCCGTTTACCTTTGAGGAGGCAATGAAGATCATCACGGAAGGTTCGGGCAGACATTTTGATCCGCTGATTGTTGAGGCGTTTGTCAGCGCTGAGGATGAGGTGCGGCGCGTCGAAAACGAATTCAGCCAGATGACAAACGAATCCGGCTGCTTCAAATGATACAGAAAACGGACTGCTTCAAAAGCGAAGCAGTCCGTATTTTATGTCTTTGAGCAGGGCAGCCTGACAAGCACGCGCAGAATGCCGTCTTCGGATTCCGCTGTGATCGTGCCGCCCATTTGCTCAGTCAGCGTGCGCGCGATGGACAGCCCGAGACCGGTTGCGTGCTGTGCGGATTCGACCGTGTAAAAGCGGTCGAACAGATGCTCAAGCTGTGTCACTGAGATCGGATCGGTGTGGTTTGCAAAGATGAGCAGTCCGTCTTGCGAGAGAGAAATCTGCAGATCGCCTTTGCTGTACTTCATCGCATTTTGCAGCAGATTCGAGATAATTCGCGAAAGCGCAGTCGGGACGCAATTGCAGTAGACCTTCTGCTCCGGCATCGTGATTTCCGGTGTGATGCCGCGGCTGACCAGAGCACCGTAAAATCCCGCGATGCTCTCCTCAAGCAGCGCGTTGAGACAGACTGTTTCCGGCTCTGCATCGCTGTCATCGGAGAGGATCAGCGAATAGCGGAACAGCTCCTCTGTGAGCGTCTGCATCTGATCGGTGCGCTCAGCGATGATTTGGAGATAGCGTTCGGCGTCCGGCGACTTCTGCTCCGTCTGCAGCAGATCAAGATAGCCCTTGATTGCCGTCAGCGGCGTGCGCAGATCGTGCGAGATGCTCGTGACGGCGTTTTTCAGTTCCAGATCGCCGCGCTGATAGCGTAGCTGCTGTTTGCGGAGCACATCAAGCTGCTGATTGAGCTTTGCAGCAATCGCACGGAGCTCTTTGTCTCTGCCGGAAAGATAGAGCGAGAGATTTGTATCCCCTTTGAGCTTTTCATCGAGCTGCTGCATCAGATTACGCAGGTCGGATTTCAGCAGGTGATGCCGGATCAGCATACACAGCATCCCGAACGCGAAAACACCTGCTATGATCCATGGCATATCTTTCACCTCTGTTTATTTCAGATTGCGCTTGCGGAACAGCAGCGTTCCGCCTGCGGCGATCATGATGATCGCTGCGAGCTGGTAACAGGGGAGCACCCGGATGCGCCGCAGATGCCGGTTCAGATAGGCTTCGGTTTGCTGCTTCCGCAGCTTCATCAGTGTATTTTCCTGTTCGTTGCTTGATGTGGGGGCATAGTAAGTAAGGTATTCCATATTCAGCGGAATGTACCAGAGGATATGCTCGCTGACCGCCTGCATCGGAAGAATGCGGATTGTCTGTTCCAGAACATCACGCGCAGGAGACGGAACATAATCGAAATCACGTGTGCTTTCGATTTTCGTGGGATTCGTTTGTGAGGGGGAGTAGTAGAATTCTTCAATATCAAGCGCCATTGTACCCAGATTGGAAGCGCCGGTCAGCAGGAGCAGCCCGAGGATTGTGCACAGCGTGATCAGAGTCTGCCGCGGGGTGAGCAGGAATCCTGTCACCGCAATGCAGGAAACTGCAATATAGGTCAGCAGCATCGAAAGAAAGAAGAATGCGGTATATTCCTTTTCGATTTTCAAAATGGTGACGGGCAGCAGAAACAGCGCGCCCTGTATTGCGCCGAAAATACCGGTGACAAGGTATTTACTGAGAAAGACCTGTGCCTTGGTGTATCCGCCGAGCAGAAAATTCCGCAGCGCGCCGCTGCTCAAATTTGCACTCTCCATGAAGATCACAGACGTCAGGGTTGCGCCGAGAGACAGCGCAAAAAATACCGCAAACAATTTGCTGAACTGCTCCTTCTCAAACGGTCCGTCGCTGAGATACAGCTGCGTTGCAAGAAACACACTGATGCAGCTCAGCATGAGATTCCAGATTGTGACGGCAGCGACTTCCCACCGGAACAGATAACGCTTGAAATGTACCCGAATCAGATTTCTCATGCCTGATCACCTCCGTCTCCGCCGACCAGATTGATGAAATAGTTTTCGAGGCTTTCTTCATACTCGGTTGCAGAAATCAGCTCGCAGTTTTCTTTTGCAAGCGCTGCAGAGAGATCAGAGATCCGAAAGCTGCCGTAGAGATTTGCTTCGGTTTCGGAAATGATCTCGTATTCCATCCCGCGGCCGTCCATGACATGCGGCAGTGTCTCCGTATCCGTGACCGTTACATGCAGATACTTGCGGCATTTCGCGTCCAGTTCCTCTGCGCTGATTTCCTGCACGATTTTGCCCTTGTCAATAAAGCCGTAATGTGTTGCAAGCTTTGCCAGCTCCTCCAGAATATGCGAGGAGATCAGCACGGTGATATTGCGCTCACGGTTCAGACGGAGAATCAGCTCACGGATTTCGACAATGCCCTGCGGGTCCAGTCCGTTGATCGGCTCATCAAGAATCAGAAAATCCGGATTGCCGCAGAGTGCCAGCGCGATACCGAGCCGCTGCTTCATGCCGAGCGAAAAGTCACGCGCTTTTTTCGTGCCGGTATCATGCAGACGCACAAGTTTCAGCAGATCGTCAATGCCGTCATTTGAGGGGAGCCCGAGCATCGCATACTGCATCTTCATGTTCTCAACGGCATTCATGTCGCCGTAGAACGCCGGTGTCTCAATGATTGCGCCGACGCGCCTGCGAACAGCTGCAATCTTGCTTTCCGTATGCGGCGTGCCGTAGAGCGTGAAGCTGCCCGCCGACGGTTCCTGCAGCCCGCAGATGATACGGATCAGCGTGGTTTTGCCCGCGCCGTTCCGCCCGACGAACCCGTAGATCGCACCGGCAGGAATGTGCATCGTGACGCTGTCAAGTGCCTTGATTTTGCGGTAGCGTTTGGATACAGCATTTGTTGTGAGTACATAGTCCATATGTATCCCTCCTTCTGCTGCTATGATAACACAGAACCGTAAAGAAAACGGTCAAGAAAAGCGTAAAGATTTCGTCAAGATTTTCTGTCCGGTGCAATGAGCCGGAACCCGATGCCCCAGATCGCTTCGATATAATCCTTGCCGGTCGGCTGCCGCAGCTTCTTGCGCAGATTGCTGATATGCTGTTTCAGCGAGAGCTCGGTGCAGTCGGGGGTATCCGCAGTGATCCGATCGAGAATCGCGGATTTCGTCACAACCTGCTCGGGATTCTGCATCAGCAGCTTGAGAATGGCGTATTCTGTGCGTGTCAGGCGGATTGCGGTGCCGTCTGCCGTCACCGAATGCAGATCCGAACCGAGCCGCAGTGTATCGTAGCTGTCGGCATCCGCCTGCTCCGTTGTATTTGATTTCCGGAGCTGCACCGCAACCCTTGCAAGCAGCTCCCTGATCTCAAAGGGTTTTGTGATATAATCCGCCGCGCCGCCGAGCAGCAGCGAGACCTTGTTATCCAGATCAATCTTTGCGCTGACAACAATCACCGGAATCTCTTTGATCTGCGGGAGCAGCTGTTCACCGGAAAGCCCCGGGAGCATCAGGTCGAGCAAAATCAGATCCGGTGTACGGGATTTCAGAAGCGACAGTGCTGCAGTACCGGAATCCGCGCGCATGACAAGGTATCCGTTTCGGGTGAGTGCTTCTTCGAGCAGGTTGCCGATATCCGGATCATCGTCGATGACAAGTATGTTTGCCATATCTGCCTCCTTTGCTGTTTGATTTGGAAACATGTCCATTATAACACATTCAATCTGAAATAGCAAGATGAGCGCGTGTTCGATCACGGAGCCATGCTTCGCAACGGGAAATCATCTGTATTTTTGCGAAAAAGGACTTGCATCATCGCCGAAAATATGCTATAATAATATAGTTATGCAATCTTGATTTGATTTCACTGAACGGAGGAATTCAGCTTGCCTACTTTGGAAGAAGAAATCCGGCGCCGCAGAACCTTTGCGATCATTTCGCACCCTGACGCCGGTAAAACAACACTGACTGAAAAGCTGCTGCTCTACGGCGGGGCAATTGCAATGGCAGGTGCCGTCAAGGGAAAGAAGAACGCGCGCCATGCCGTCTCGGACTGGATGGAGATCGAAAAGCAGCGCGGAATCTCGGTTACCTCGTCCGTTATGCAGTTTGAGTATGACGGTTGCTGCATCAATATCCTCGATACGCCCGGACACCAGGACTTTTCCGAGGATACCTACCGCACGCTCATGGCTGCTGATGCTGCGATCATGGTCATTGACGCGGCAAAGGGCGTTGAGCCGCAGACGCGCAAGCTGTTCCATGTCTGCGTGATGCGCCATATTCCGATTTTCACTTTCATCAATAAGATGGACCGCGAAGCGCAGAACCCGTTTGATCTGCTCGAGGAGATCGAACGCGAGCTCGGCATCAAGACCTATGCTGTCAACTGGCCGATCGGCTGCGGCAAGGATTTCCGCGGCGTGTTTGATCTGGAAACGCGGCACATTCTCTCCTTTGAGGGTACCGGCGGCATGCACACGGTCTCGCAGACCGAGGTCACGCCGGATGATCCGGCGCTTGCAGCACTGATTGGCAAGGATAATCACGCGCAGCTTGCCGAGGATATCGAACTGCTAGACGGCGCCTCTGAGGATTTCAATCTCGAAGCGATCCATTCCGGTGAGCTTTCGCCTGTGTTCTTTGGTTCTGCACTGACGAATTTTGGCGTTGAGCCGTTCCTCAAGCGTTTCCTTGAACTGACACCGCCGCCGCTGGCACGCCGTGTCGCAGACGGAGAAACGGTCTCGCCGTTTGACGAGAACTTCTCTGCGTTCGTGTTCAAGATTCAGGCAAATATGAATAAGGCGCACCGCGACCGTGTGACTTTCCTGCGCATCTGCTCGGGCAAATTCACGCGCGATATGGAAGTCTACCACGTACAGGGCGACAAGAAAATGCGTCTCTCACAGCCGCAGATGATGATGGCGGAAAACCGCGAGATCATCGACGAAGCCTTTGCAGGTGATATCATCGGCGTGTTTGATCCGGGTATCTTCTCAATCGGTGACACAATCTGCGCACCGAACAAAAAGGTTTGCTTTGAGGGCATCCCGACCTTTGCACCGGAGCATTTTGCCCGTGTCCGCCACAAGGATACGATGAAGCGCAAGCAGTTTGTCAAGGGCGTCATGCAGATTGCGCAGGAGGGTGCCATCCAGATCTTCCATGAGCCGGAAACCGGTATGGAGGAGGTTATCGTCGGCGTGGTCGGTGTGCTGCAGTTTGAGGTGTTTGAACACCGTATGCGCACGGAGTACAATGTCGAAATCATCCGCGAGCCGCTGAGCTATCAGTATATCCGCTGGATCAGCGGAATCCCGACGGATAAGAAGCCGCAGCTCACCATCAGCGAGGATACCAAGCTGGTGCAGGATTTCCGCGACCAGTATCTTCTGCTCTTTACAAGCGAGTGGAATATCCGCTGGGCGCTGGAGCGCAATGAGGGTCTTGAGCTTCAGGATTTCAGCAAAAACTAAAAGCAAAGAGCATGAGAACGCATCTCATGCTCTTTTTGTTTGATGCTGTCCGGTTCAGAGCAGCGGAATGTCGCTGTCCGGAATCACCGGCAGATTTAGTTTTTCTGCGATTTCCGCCTTGACATAGATATCGTAATACTCGTTGACACAGGCTCCGAATTTCCACAGCCGGCGGTATGTTTTCAGATAGACACGCTTGTAATCCGCATTTTTCACGGCTTCTTTTCCCCAGAACGGCTCGAGAAAATAATGTGAGGAGATGTACAGATTGTTGTTTCCGATCAAGACATCCGGAACCGGCATCTGCGCCATTTTTGCGTGATATGTTTCATATTCGTCATCGGTCAGATAGCGGTGTATAATGTAGGAGTGTTCGGGCGGTGTCAGGAATGTATAGTCAAAGATATCCGCACGAAGATATGCGCCGATCTCCTCGGCGTACAGGGAAAAATCCGGAGACGCTTTCAGAATTTCAGGCAAAGTGTTCATTTCAACCGTATCATCCAGCAGGAGCGTAGACTCAGCCAGTACATGATACGATCCGAGATCGTGCTCCTGTATAAATGCCAATGCATCCCTGCCGCCTGCATAGTCCTGATAGATATCATGGATACATGCGGTAAAACCTGCTGCTGCGGATATGACAGCAGCAACGCAGCCAAACAGCACGGCAGTACTGTTAACGGTAGCAGAAACAGAGTTTTCAGCAATGCTGCGGTTCTCTTTGGAGGTGACCGTCAGCATTCCCCAGAACATCAGATACAGAAAACAGATGCCGATGTGGTGCTGAAAAAAATAGACAGCGGATGAAAAAACAGCGAAAATAACGTAAGGGATCAGATAATACAGGAGGGTGTTTTTCTTCTTTCCGAAATAGCAGATGAGCGCAAGAAACAGCAGTCCGATCACACAGCCGGGAATCATATCTAGTGCGGAAAGCCCCAGATAATCGAGACGGGTATCATACGAAAAGATATTCGTGATGAGGCTGTCCAGCGGGGCAACCAGCAGCATATACAGAATTCGCAGGATGAACGAATTGGTCTCCTCCGCTGGAGTGCTCGCAAAAGCATTCTCATCCGGTATGAATTCCCATACCAGAAGCAGCGCCAGTACCAGCAGACCGCCCAGCAGCAGGAACCGCTTGTCTTTGAGCAGCGAGGGGACAGCCTTAGCGCTGATTTTCTCTCTGAGGATTTCAATGCCCCAGACAATACAGATGCCGCCCGCGAGCAGAATGCCGTAGGCACTGGTCAGACAGAGCAGTGCCAGACTCAGAACATATCGCAGCGGTTTTGTGTTGCGCTCGTTGTGGAACAGTCCGAGCAGCACGAACGCCAGTGACATCACACAGTAGGGCCTTGTGATAACACCGTACTGATACATCAGAAAATAGGTGAAAGGGAGCACCCAGCGCACAATCCGCGGAAACGGGGATTTATAGAGCAGCAGCCAGACTGTCAGACCCATGAACACAAAGCTGATGATTGTCAGCGAGAGTGAATACGGGATTCCGAGCCGCGCAAACGGAGCCAGCAGCAAATGCCAGAACGGCGGATGTCCCTCATAGTGCGGGAGCGTGAACAGGATATCCTTGATCGGCGCGTTCTGGGCAATGCGCCACGAAACGGCTTCATCGAACCAGCGCTCATGAAACGCTGATACCACAAAGTGAATCACAGACCAGATAAGCAGAATCACGATCTCAGCACGCTTGTCTGCCTGCTCGGCTTTTTGGGCAAGTCCGGTCACGCGATCGGAAAGCTTATACAGAAATGTCAGGCTTTCGCGATTGTTCGATGTTCCTGTGTGCTTTGCAGATACACTTGCTTGTTTCATCTGTCGAGTCTCCGTGTAATCGTTTTATTTCAGGAATCCGTTGATGATCTGTTCTTCTGCCTCTGCCTCGGTCAGACCGAGCGTCATCAGCTTGATGAGCTGATCGCCCGCGATTTTGCCGATTGCAGCCTCGTGGACAAGCGCCGCATCAATATTATTTGCCTCCAGAGAGGGGACAGCGAGAATCGTGCCCTGATCCATAATGATCGAATCGCACTCGGTATGACCGCTGCATGCGGCATTGCCCGAGATGCACATATCGAGCTTCTGATAGGAATGATCTCTTGCAACGGAACGCGAGACAACATCTGCGCTGGAGCCGTCGCCGTCAAGATCAACCTTGTAAACGCTCAGCGCATGCTGTTCGCCGTGTGTCATCAGGCGCTCATGGACAATGAGTTTTGCATCTGCCGCGAGCTTTGCGATGGTTGTGCGCTCGGTGGAGTCCACGCCCTTGATCTGCACCATTTCCATTTCGCAGGTGCTGCCTTCCTCCATATAGACCTCAGTCTGCGGATTGAGGATGCGCTTGCCGTCGCCGCTGCCGGAGCCGTAATGCTTTTCGACATAGCGGATTCTTGCGTTTTTGCCGATATAGAAACGGTGAACGCCGTCATGCTCGGAATCCTGCGTGCCGCAGTTATCAATGCCGCAGCCCGCAACGATCAGCACGTCGCTGTTTTCACCGATATAGAAATCATTGTAGACGGTTTCCTTGAGACCGCTTTCGCTCAGGACAACCGGAATATGCACGCTTTCATTTTTCGTGTTCGGCTTGATCCGGATATCAATGCCGCTGACATCGGTCTTTGAGACAATCTCGATGTTTGCGGTGGATTTTCTGCCGACGGATTCGCCGTTTGCGCGGAGATTGTAGGCACCCTCCGGAATATCATGCAGGTCAGCGACCTCCTGCAAAAGCTGCTTCTGAATTGCATCCATGACTGACCGCCTCCTCAGGTTAATTTCCGGCAGACATCCGCTGCGTACTGTGTTCCGATGATCGAGGGCAGAATCTGCTCCTTCGGTCCGTGCTTTTCGATTTTGCCGTCTGCAAGGACGATAATCTCATCCGCGATATTGAGGATGCGCTCCTGATGCGAAATCACAAGGATTGTGCGATCCTGTGTAGATTCGCGCATCTTCTCGAAAATGCGGATCAGGTTCTGGAAACTCCAGAGGTCGATGCCGGCCTCCGGCTCATCGAAGATTGCGAGCTTGACATCGCGCGCAAGGATCGTTGCAATCTCAATGCGCTTGAGTTCACCGCCCGAGAGCGATGCGTTGACCTCGCGGTGGATATAATCCTTTGCACAGAGTCCGACCTCGGAGAGATATTCGCAGGCTTCGGAAATGGTGATCTGCTTACCCGAAGCGATCCGGAGCAGATCAAGCACTGTCAGCCCCTTGAAACGAACCGGCTGCTGGAACGCAAAGCCGATGCCGCGTTTAGCGCGATCGGTGATGGAAAGACCGGTGATATCCTCGCCCTGAAATGTGATGGTACCCGCGGTTGCGGTTTCGATACCGGCGATGATTTTTGCAAGCGTGGATTTACCGCCGCCGTTCGGTCCGGTAATCACGATAAATTTATTCGCATCAATGTGCAGGCTGATGTCGCGGATGATTTCAGCTTTGCCGTCATTGGTGTCCGCATGAAACGCAATATGATCTAATTGCAGCATAATCTGCACTCCTTTCTGTTGACAGGTTTGCATACTATATTATAGCAAAAAACAGTTGCTTCGGCAACAAAAACCGGAATTTTCTCGGTTTCTGCTAAACGGAGCACAAAACCGAGTAAATTTATGTGTATTTTGCAGATTCGTTATTTTTATCGGTTTTTCTGCTCTTTTGCAGCAGAAAAAGCCGGCATCCGCAGACACCGGCTTTTGATGTTCAGATTTTGATTTTTGCCGTAAATTTGCCGTTCTCCGCCTTGACGGTGAACCGGAATCCGTGCAGCTGCATAATCTGCCGGACGATTGCAAGCCCCATGCCGCTGCCGGAGCGTGATGTTCTGGCGCTTTCGCCCTTGACAAGCGGCTCGCAGACTGTTGCAGGATCGGGCAGGTTTTCCGCGTCATTGCGGATGATAAGCCCTTTTTCCGTAGCGCGTATTTCGATGCTGCCGCCCTCCGGTGCATAGCGCACGGCGTTGTCGATCAGGCTGCCGACTGCCTGCGCAAGCAGCGTTTCATTGCCCTTGACCGTGCAGGAACCGGCGCAGCTGTGTGTCAGATTTTTCGCCGCGATCTGTTCTGTAAAGCGTGCGATCGCATCATCTGCAAGCTGCTTGAGGTCAACCGGCTTCTGATCGGTCGGCTGCATGCGTTCCAGCTTTGCGAGGTTCAGCACATCCGCGATGATTTTGTCCATATACTGCGTGTTTTCGAGGATTGCATCCGCATAGGATTCCCGCTTTTCGGTGTGGATGTTGTCGCGCAGATTTTCCGCATAGCCGGAGATTGCGGTCAGCGGCGTTTTGAGATCATGTGCAAGCGATGCGGTCAGTGTCCGGCGGTATTCGTTCATCTCATATGCCTTGCGGTGCTTCATGTGCATGATTTTTGCAATGAGCGCCGCAATCAGCAGTTCGATCAGGAATATGATGCCGGTGTAAAACAGCAGCCGCGGCAGATATTGCTGCCAGAAGTCATAGAAGGCGAGATAGTAAATCTCATATCGTGCATCCGCGCGTTTGCCTTCCGGATAGTAGGTAGAAGTGAGTGCGGTGCAGATTGCAGTTTTCGGGCGGTTTTCAAAGGCGTATTCGGAAGCAGCGTGATCGTTATAATCCTCCATATAGCGGTAGACTTCCTTCATCGCAGGGCTGTTTTCCTTTGTACCGACCGGAAGATAGATCAGCATATCCGCGCGGATCATATCCTCGGGGATTGCGACGGTATTTTCCCTTGTAAAGTGGAGACAGCCCTCTCCGGCAGGCGGATCGTGCTCTATGTCTTTCAGGTAATTGAGTTCATTCAGCAGATCCAGATTGAATATTTTGTCAAGGAGCGGTCTTTTTCCGCTGTAAACTGTGATTTTTCCGGGGTAAGCTTCCTTGCCGCGAATGTAAACATCCTGAATTTGTAAACTATACTCATAGGATTCTCTCGGGAGCGGTGTAAGCTCTTTAATCCGCTCCGGATCTTCGATGATGTTGTCAATGACAAATCTTCCGTCATCCTGTGCGCTTTGTTCTGCAAGCTCCGGTGCTGCTTTTTTCAGCTTTGCGATCTGCTTGGTATTGTCTGCACGAAAGCGTACAGAACTCCAGACCAGTTCGGTGCTGTCATAGGTTTTACCGGTTTCGCGGTCATATAGGATCATCGCCGAGTCGATGGCAGGATCAGTTGCGCAGCAGAATGCGAGCTGACTGCGGATCTCCTCATATGATGCATCCGCATGTTTCGGATTGCCGAGCCAGTCTTCCATCACATTCAGTCTGGAACGGCATTCGCCCGATGCTTGTACAGCGGCGAGCTGATATCTCCAGTACAGTGCAGTGCCGCCGACTGCCGCGGTGCCTGCAAGAATGACCGCGAGCGCTTTCGCAAAATATGAGAAGTAACTGCGTTTTTTTGCCTGTTTCATAAATATCCCTCCGTTTTCTGTTATTCTGTCAGCCGGTAGCCTTTCGTAATGACTGTGCGAATCTGGCTGCCTGCATCCCCGAGTTTTTTGCGCAGCTTTTTGATATGGTTATCGACAACTCTGTCACTGCCGTAGTAATCGGCGCCCCAGATGCGGTCGAGCAGCATATCGCGCGAAACAACCCAGTTTTTGTGTTCCAGCAGAAATTTGAGCAGGGCGAACTCCTTGGGCGCCAGCTCCACGGGGATGCCGTCCGCGGTGACATCGAGTGTCCGCAGATTCATCCGGATTCTGCCGCAGACGAGTTCCGGAATCAGAATGGTGCCGCTTGCGCGTTTGAGCAGCGCCAGACATTTTGCATAGAGCGCCGCGAGCGAAAACGGCTTGATTACGTAATCATCGCAGCCGAGCTCATAGCCGTAGAGCAGATCCTCCTCACGGGCGCGCGCCGTGAGAAACAGAACCGGCACATCGCTGTTCGCGCGGATTTCGCGGCAGAGTGAAAAGCCGTCGATGCCGGGCATCATGATATCCAGCATGATGAGGTCATACTCTGTATTCCGGAACAGTTCCAGTGCGTCTGTGCCGTTTTCCGCGCAGGTCAGGCTGAGTGTCTCCTCGCTTTTCTGCGAGAAATAATCGGTGATGATCTCGCGAATCTGCGGATCGTCCTCGGCAAGCAGGATGCTGTAACCCATGTTGTTCACCTCCCTGATTCTATGATAACGGAGCGATGTATCCTTTGTGTATCCGATCTGTGTGATTTTTACGCCGGAGGGATATGGCGTTTCACTCAGATCGAGACATAATCCGGATCGCTGTTCTGTGCCTTGAGATGCGTATCAATTGCTTCACGGTTCAGCTCCTCACCGATCACGATGAGCACCGCCTGACCGTTCGCGGCAGGTGCGATGGAAATGCGGTTCTTCTCTGCGTTGATCGTCAGCCAAGTGCCGTCCGCGGCGGGCAGCGAACCTTTGATGCGGTAGATATGACCGCAGGCGCTGTCCTCGAGAATGCCGCGGATGACGGATTCGATTTCCTGCTCCGGCAGCCGGATATGCATGAAGTAATGCACGGAACTGCGCAGCATGTCAGTCTGATATTTCTTGACATAGCTGGCGTTGCGGTAGCCCGCCGCGGAGAGCATCGCAAAGTCCGCCGCATCCAGATCACCCCAGTCCTTGATGAACAAATCCTGTTCGGAGAAACGGCGGTCGCACTGAATTCCCGCAAGCGCAGCATTCAGATGCGCAAGGATTTCGGCGGCGCGCTGTTCGGGATGTTCCTGCGGCAGCTTGCTCAGCAGAAGCTTGCCCGCGCAGGCAGCCTCAGAGGCGAGCAGGAACTCCATTTCGCCGGAGAGCAGCTCCTCGGTTTCCGCATTGAGGATTGTCAGGATACTCGCGATTTCAAACCACTGATCGACCGGCGGCTCATGGAGAATATCAAAGAACTCGTCCATATCATATATGCCGGAGGGCTCGATCAGGACACGGTCAAAATGCTGCATGCCGAGCGCGATCAGCTGCGTGCGGAAGCGTCTGCGGTGGCAGTGTGCATCGCCGCCGCCCGAGATCATCTCGAGCTGGCAGTTCTCGCATTTGAGCTCCTGCAGCAGCGCCATATCCGCATTGACCGCGCCGAAATCATTTTCGAGGATTGCAATGCGCTGCCCGCTGTCGATCAGGTGTCGCGCATATTTCAGCAGAAACGTGGTTTTTCCGGCGCCGAGTATGCCGGTGATCAGGTCGATTTTTGTCATGAGTGGATGCACCTTCCTTTCGATATTGATTCACAGTTATTGTATCACAACTGCAGGAAAAAGTCAACGCGGGCGGAAAGCGGGGTGTTGATTTTTTTGCCGGATTGTGGTATACTGTATGGGAAATATTCATGTCAGGGGAGTGAGCCGTTTGGCAAAACAGCAAAAGACCAATGCGATGCGGATTCTGGAGCAGAAGAAGCTGCCGCACCGCGTCAATTTCTATGAATGCGATGAATTCACCGATGCCGTGCAGATTGCGGAGATGCTCGGGCAGGATCCGGAGCAGACCTTCAAAACGCTGATGTGTGTCGGCAAGAGCGGCGAGCATTATGCCTTCGTGATGCAGGGCACAGCCGAAATGGATCTGAAAAAGGCGGCAGCGGCAGCAGGGGAGAAGTCCGTGCAATTGCTGCCGGTCAAGGAGATTCTTGCCGTGACGGGTTATATCCGCGGCGGCTGCACTGCAATCGGCATGAAAAAGGATTATCCGGTGTTCCTCGATGAGACCGCAACGCTCTATGATGAGATCATCGTCAGCGGCGGCAGACTCGGCACGCAGATTTTCCTTTCGCCGGATGCGTTCCTCGCTGCAACGAACGGCAAAACCGCCGACCTGCAGGCATAATTGCAGATCAAACTGAAACGCCCTGTTCCGTCTTGAAATGGAACAGGGCGCTTTGTTATGTGTTGACAATCTCGACGCCGAACGGTGCGAGCGAAAGCTTTGCCAGCTTGAAAAACTGTTTCCCGAACGGAATACCGATAATCGTGATGCAGAGGATGATCCCGATAAAGAAATTGCTGACTGCCATTTCAAGACCGGTCGCGAGGATCCAGATTGCATTGACGAGACAGGAAACATTGCCGCCGTTATCGACCAGATCCTTGCCGAAAGGTGCAAAGGTCAGCTTTGCGAGCTTAAAGCACTGCTTTCCGATCGGGATGCCGAGAATCGTGATGCACCAGAGACAGCGAGCAGTCCCCATGCAATCCCGAAAAATAAACCGCCGCAGAGCAGCCAGAGAATATTGCCGAGTGTTTTCATAGTGCGTCACTCCCAATCAACCTGCGTCACCGAACCGTCATTGTTGATGACGAGGCAGTAGTTTGTATAGACCTCGATATTCGCGCATTTCGGATATTGATTGAAAACCTTGCGGCCGGCTTCCAGACCGCCCGGCAGCGGTACGCCGACCTCAAAGTGGTCGATGATCTCGCCCTCCTGACTGATCGCGTGGACATCGCAGCCGTCAATATAGCATTTGGAAAGCACGCCGAGCAGACGGCATTCCTTCAGTTCGCTCAGCGTATCCGCAAGCTCCTCGCGCAGTGAGCGCATCAGCTCCTCCGCGAGTTCTTCTGCGGTCATTTCGGAGAGTTCATCAACCGAATCCGCATCCATTTTTTCTTTGAGCTTTGCGATGATCGCTTCATCATTTGCCGAGAGCAGATCGGCAGCCTGAACTGCCTCAATATAGTTCAGGGAACGCGGCATTTTGAGCCGCTTCGGGATATCCTGCTTTTTGCCGAATGTAAACTGGAATGCGCGGTTCGGGACACTCTGCTGCTGTTTCTCCTGCTGCTGCTCATACTGATACTGTCTGTTCTGCGCAGCCTGATCGTTTCCCTTCTGCTGACTCTGATTCATGGTGATTCCCGCCTTTCGTACTCAATAGACCGGTTCTTCCGCCGGTGCTTCTTCTACAGGGACTTCCTCTGCCGGTGCATCTGCATTCTCAGCCGGAATGAGGAACGCATTTCTGATCAGCGTATATCCGAGATTTGCAAAGCCGTTTCCGCCGTCCACGAGCGAAACCGCGACACGGATTGCTCTGCGTCCGGTGATATCAACACTGACCGGTGTCGTGACCGGATCGCTGCCGATGATTGTTTCACTGAGCAGATCGGTTGTGTCCAGATCAAACACACGGACCGCAACATGGGTGCTCTGCATAAAGTTTTCGGGATCCGGCATCGGTGCGGCTTCGAGCTCCAGCATGCTGAATTTGCCGTCCGGAATATAGTCTGCATATGCAGTATCGCTGCCGTTTCCTGCACGGAACACCATCGGCTTTGCCCAGAGCTGATCGCCGACTGTGTAATCATGCGCCTCTGCGGGCGGCGTGATCAGAGCAGATTCGCCGAGATAATCCGCCGGAACCTGACTCAGTGCGACTTTCTGCGTGCCGTAGGGGATTTCGGCTACGGATTCTGCAAGCACATCTTCTGCTGCGCTTTCCTGCAAAATGTCCTTGGCTTTCTGGACATATTCTATCATGCCGGGAACGAGCTGAAGCACCAGACCGAGTGCGATGATGATGAGAATCCAGCAGCCGCAGCTCATGCGCTTTTTCGGGCGGTACTGCTTATAATTGCGCTGCTGCGCCTGTGCAGCGGCAGTCTGTGCATCCACGGCGCCCTGAATCTTATAGGGCTTGTTCTTGCGGATTGCCTCTTTGCGGTCGAGCCACTGCTTTGCCTTGTAGGAATCGCCGATGTTCTCGGAGATAATCTGACAGAAATCCTGCGCCTTTTTGACATGCTCGCTTTTGATGCAGGAGCGCATCGCTGTGAGTTTCGGATCAATGGATTTGTCTGCGCGGAGCTCTACGATACTGACATAGGTTTCCAGCGGTGCAATATTATCCGGTCCGCCCGCACGTTCGAGCAGATCAAGCGCCTCCAGATAGCACTGCTTTGCGGCTTTTCCGGTGTGATCGCCCTTGCCGTTGCCGTCGCGCAGGAGCATATTGGCACGGTATTCCATTGCGATATGGTTGCCGTTTTCGACTGCCTTTTTCGACCAGAAATCGAAGCCTTCCCAGTCCGCAGGCATGCCCAGACCGTCATGATACATCATGCTCAGGAAGTGCTGTGCGTTCTGCTCATTCTGCTCGGCGAGCGGCGAAAACGCCTGAAATGCGGCTGCGTAATCATGCCGCTGGAATGCAGCGGTTGCGGTCGCCAGATTTGAAATCTGCTGATTGTGCTCCGCTTCAGCAGCAGCGTTCTGCGCCGCGGTCTGGCTGTCCTGACGCGCCTGTTCCTCGGCGGCAGCACGCTCCTCCTCCATCTGGCGTAGGGATTCGATTTTCTCCTCCAGCATATCCGGCTGCGGTTCCGGTTCTGCAGGGGCAGGGGATTCCGCAGGCTCCGGTCTGCCGTCATCGAAAATCAGCGCAGTGCCTGCACTCTGGATCTCCTCTTTTGTCATCATGATCTCGGTGTCAATCTCCGAGAGAATCTGCTCGAGCTCAGTCTGACGGGTGGGATCGGCAGTGCCCTGCAAACGCTCCAGATATTCATACTGTTTCGCCTCCAGTGCGGAGACAATCTCTTTCAGTCCGAGGTTTTCGTCAATTTCCAATCTTTTCAAGAGGTCGCGGTTCATGTAGGTTATCCTTTCTTGCTGTTGAGAATCAGGCGAGCATCGCCTGAACATCCTCTGTTTTGACGGTCAGCAGCATTGCATTGCGCTGCTCCGGTGTCATGCTCATATCGGAGAGCATCGGTGCGATGCGGAGATTCCGCAGGGTGAGCATCTGCTCGACCAGATTGCGGATGCCGCGCGCGTTGCCGAAATCCGATGCCTGTGAGCGCTGTGCAATCAGCTCCCTGAGCAGCGGATCGCAGCCATCTTCGATGACCATGCCCTTGCTCCTGACCATGCCGTGCAGGATCGAGAGCATTTCATCGGGCGTGTAATCCTCGAAAATGATTTCATTCGGGAAACGGCTGCTGAGTCCCTGATTGACCTGCAGAAACTGATCCATTTCCTTTGAGTAGCCGGCGATGATCACGCAGAGATTATTGCGGTAGTTTTCGATATCCGCTACAAGCTCCGTGATTGCCTCCTTGCCGAAGTCATTGTCGCCGCCCTGCATCAGCGCATAAGCCTCATCAATAAACAGGATGCCGCCGAGTGCTTCTTCGATCTTCGCTTTGGTCTTGGCGGTTGTCTGCCCGACATATCCGGCGACAAGGCTGCTGCGGTCGCATTCGACCATCTGTCCGGTTGAGAGCACGCCGAGCTCGCGGTAAATATTGCCGATGATGCGCGCGACTGTTGTTTTACCGGTACCGGCATTGCCCTTGAAAACCATATGGAGCGTGCCGAAACCCTGCGCTGCCATGCCCGCCGCCTTCATTGCCTGATTGACCTGTACCGTCGCGACAATGCGGTTGACCTGCTGCTTGACGGATGCAAGTCCGGTCAGGGCGTTGAGATCATTGAGATAATCCTGAACGGTTTTGTGATCCTGCTGATCCGATGCGCCGGAGAGCCGCGTGATATCCTCTTTTTTGATGATCAGGAAATCATTGGAACTCAGCGTGCCGTTCTGTTCAGCAACCTCTGCAATACGTGCTTCCTGTGCGCGCCGGACTTCCTCAAAGACATTGCGCACACCGCGCGCGTTGCCGAAGTCCTTTTTCTTTGCGCGGTTTTCAATCAGCGTGCGGATGGCTCCATCCGTGCCGATGTCGAGCAGCATCTGGTTCTGTTTCGCGATATCCTTGAAAATCTGCACCATCTCATCGAGTGTGTAATCCTCGAAGTTGATGACCGTCGGGATACGGCTGCGCAGACCCTGGTTTTTGTCGAGAAATGTGTCCATCTCCGGACCGTATCCGGCAAGAATGACCATGAAGCTGTCGCGGTGATCCTCGATCTCCTTGAGCAGTGTCTCGATTGCCTCCTTGCCGTAGGTATCGTTATCGTCGCGGCAGAGCGAATAGGCTTCGTCAATGAACAGAATGCCGCCCATTGCCTCTTTGACCTTTTCGCTGACCTGTTTATCCGTTGCGCCGTAGATGTTGGAGATCAGATCCTTGCGGCTGCATTCGATGAGCTGCCCCTTCGGCAGGACGCCGAGCCGTTTGTATATCTTGCCCAGGATGCGTGCGACCGTTGTTTTACCCGTACCGGCGTTGCCGGTAAAGAGCATATGCAGCGTGCCGTGTCCGCTTTCCTGCAGACCGATCTCCGCTTTCATGCGCTGCAGTCTTTCGTGCCGGACAATGCCGCGCACCTGCTCCTTGACCGAATTCAGACCGGTCATGCGTTCCAGCTGATTGAGCAGCTCCTCGACCGTTTCGGCATCGCCGCCGCTTTCGACATCGGCAGCGGTGATGATATAGTATTCCTTATCGGATTTGCGTCGCTTGTCCCGCAGACGGTTCGCCACATTGCGGATGCAGCTTTTGAGCATCCCGTCAATATCGCGCGCATAAGCAAAATCCGGCTGTGCGGCAGCGTTTTCGAGCTTCTTCCGGAATTCCGGCTTTGCATCCTCCTCAATGACAAAGCTGCTGTTTGCGGCGATGGCATCGGTGATCTGCATCAGCTCGTCGATTGAATAAGCACCGAGAATGACCGGCTCGAGCATGAACAGCTCGGCAAAGCGGCGCTTTTTTCGCAGCAGCTCCTGCGATTCCTGCTCCCGTCCGGTGATAATCAGCATGACGGCGCCGTTTGCAGCGATAAAGGCTTTTGTCAGCTGATCGAGAATTTTCAGTCCGACAGAATATGCATTGGCATCATCAAACTCGTGGATATTTTCGATGAGGATGCACTTGTTTTCCGCGCCCTGAAACAGATTCTGGATATTCTCGTGCAGCTCGTCATCGCTGTCGCAGAGCAGCGAATCATAATCTGTGATGACCGGAACCGGATCGTCGATGAGCCCCATGCTGTGCAGCGCACGGCAGGCAGCGAAAGCGGCAGTTGTCTTGCCGCAGCCGTCCGGACCGTAGATCCGGATATTCTTCTGGAGATTGAGTCCCGCCTTTGCCTTGCGCTTTTCAAGCTGCAGCAGGCTGACAATATCATTGAGCGGCTGCTTGAGCGACTCCATGCCGATGACGCCCTTCATGCTCTTTTCGACGAGCGGCGCGATTTTGAGCTTTTGCTCTTTCTCCTTTTTCGGCGGCTCTGCAGGCTTTTCGGGAGCGGGCGGCGCAGTGTTTTCTGCTGCCGATGCCGTCATGCGCGGAGCAGGCGCCGGTGCCGGTTTCGGTTCACCGATTGTGATATCCTCCGGCAGCGGCTGCAGCAGATCAAATGTCAGATGCTTGAATACCTCATCTTCGAGCCACGGGTTCTGCCGGATATAATCATAGCCGCTGCCTTCTTTGATTGCAGACAGCAGATTGGATGCATAGGTATCTGCGGCGGTATCCGGAAACAGACGGGAGATTTTTTTGCAGAGTCTGCCTGCCTCCTTTTCGCGGCCGGCTTCCAGATAGAGCGCCGCGAGCCGGAGCATATAGCTTTCCTCATACTGGATATCCAGAAAGCGCTCCAGCGCTGCAATCTGCACATCAGAGGATGCACCCGTGCGGAATGCAAGCTCAAACTGTGCGGCGTTGTAGTAGTATCCGTCGGGATCAGCCTGCGGGAGCGCAAGGTATTCCTGCAGTTTCGCATACTGTCTGCTGACAAGGCAGACGCCTGCGATCATGCCGAAGCTTTCATCGCTCGGGTCCAGCAGAAAGCTCTGCACATACCACGGAATGCTCTGTGTAAATGCCTGCTTTTTTTCATATGCCTTGCCGATAGCGTGGGCTTCGCGGGCAGAGCTGCACTGCTCCGGCGGGAGCGCCGCGCTTTCGCGGATAATCGCGTCATAATCCCGTGCTTCTTTCGCAGAGAGGATATCCATTTGCATTCACTCCTATTGTTCAGCAGACGTCATAATCTGCGATCAGACCTGTGAGCTTTTCGATCTCCTGATCGGAGAGGTTGGAGATACGGTTGAATTTGAATTCCGTTTCATAGCTGACTGCCGGAATGCGCAGCCAGAGATGCACCAGCTGCGAAGTATCCAGCCGCAGCTCGATTTCAACGCGCGTGCCCTTCGGCAGATTCGGCGGCAGGAGAATCTCCGCTTCAGAGATGATGCGGACATCGCAGAGCTCCTTGAATTCGCCCTCTGTGACCGAAAGCTCGATTTTCTCCTGATTCTCGGATGCTGTCCGGAACGGCAGGCAGGTTGCGGCAGGCAGCGTGGTATTCCGCTTGATGAGAATGCGGTTATATTTTTTCAGTGTCAGCTCGTCCAGCGCAGAAACGCCGATCGAATGCGAGCAGACATCGGAAATGGTCTTTGTATCACTGGTTTCCGCCTCAAGCTGCTTGCCGAACAGCGCTGCGCCCATTGCGACAACCTCATCCGGGTTGACCTCGTGTGAGGGCGCGATGCCGAGCAGTTTGGTCAGCTGCTCCTCGATGTAGGGGATGCGGCTTGAACCGCCGACCAGAATCACCTTGTCGATCTGCTGCGCGGTGATGCCTGCATCTGCAATTGCACTCTTGACGCAGTATTCGGTGCGCTTATAGAGCTTTGCAACGATCTTTTCAAAATCCGCGCGCGTGAGCGTGTAGCTCTCCTTGAATTCGCCGGTGCGGATCGGGATGACGGCTTTCTCCTGTCTGCAAAGGCTGATCTTCGCCTTTTCGGCGCGGTTGAACAGCTCCTGATAGACGTCGAGATATTCCTCATCCTCGAGATCGACATCATATTCATCCTCGATGTGATCGTGAATCTGTGCAACAATCTCCTCATCGAAGAATCTGCCGCCGACATTCTTGATGCCCTTGGTGCTCTTGACATTGACCTCTCTGCCGTCCACGCGGATCAGCGTGACGTCGAATGTGCCGCCGCCGAGATCATAGATCAGGATATTGGCATGCTCCAGCTTGCTCTTGACGGCATAGTAGAGCGCTGCTGCAGTCGGTTCATTGATTGTCCGGACAAGCTCAAGGCCTGCAATGCGCGCCGCATTTTCGGTCGCGGTACGTTCTGCATCGGTGAAATATGCAGGAATCGTAATGACAACACGGTTCAGCGGTGTCTCAGTCCCGAGAAACTGGTTTGCATCGGTTACCATTTTGCGCAGGATCAGTCCCGAGATGACCTCCGGTGAATAGCTCTGCCCGAACGAGGTTGTGAACCGATAATCCTTTTCGCCCATGTGGTTTTTGATTGCAGAGACCACATCCTTCGGACAGCAGATGCTGTTCTCCTTTGCGGTCTGCCCGACGATCATCGAGCTTTCGTTTTCAAAATATACAACAGACGGTGTTGTCCGCTGACCTTCCATATTCGTGATGATCTGCGGCTCGCCGTTTTCATCAATATAGGAACAGACGGAGTATGTTGTTCCGAGATCAATACCCAAGATCATTTCTTTCACCTGCTTTATGTATTCTGACTTCGCGCAGGGCTCTGCGCATACTTTATTATTATACCATATTTGCGTGAAAAGTGCAATGGGCGAAATATATTAAATTATCTGTTTTATCCGGCGGATCAATATGCAAACAGAAAACCGCCTCAATCGGGAAAAGTTGCCGATTGAAGCGGTTTCCGCAGTTATTCGAGCGGGAATGTCACACGCCAGTTGCCGGAAGTAAATCTCTGTGAAGACATGAATTCACCTTTCAGGCTGCATTCATTCAGCATTTCATAGGGAACAGGGATGATCTGCTCGGTATAGCTGTCGATCTGCGATTCATCCCAATAGTGAAAGCCGATTTCTGTCTTATCACCGATCTCGTTTCCGTTTTTGTCAAGCAGATTGATATGACCGTGACTGTCCGTGTGCAAATTATCCTCATACCGTACCAGAATATGCAGCGCGCCGTCAATATATCCGATGTTCATGACAGAAACATACGGAGCCGGTGTACACAGCGGTTGTTCCTGTGAGAGCAGAAAACGGTAGTCCGTCGCATCAGGGAACTCCGTCTGCCCATGCGGTTTATACGGAAAATACCCGTAACAGCCGCAGGTTACCGGGGATTCTGCGGTTTGCGGTTCATACGGAATACTGCTCATGTCAATATCTTCAAGCGATGATTCTGGGTCATATCTTCTGCCCATCAGTATCTCACGAACGGAGAAAGTGACTTTTCCCTCCGGCATCGGGCTGCCGTCCATCGTCTCCAGATGAACCACAAAGTATGCTGTGTGTGTATCAGCATCATATTCCGAAAAGCTGCAATGTCCTGTCATATCACTGGGAACATGGATGCGATAGCTGTCATACAGATCCCATTTGCCGTCAGGACAGGTGCCCGTTGTATCATGCATAGCAAGATAAATGCTTGCCTCGCTGCCGTCCCGTTTCGCTGAGATGACAGTCATTTCGATGCCGTTATCCGTGCAGGATTTTTCGACCGGCGTAAACTGCTGGGCAGCGGCAGGTGCCATTTTATACAGCATTTCATATGCAGGATCAACACCGAACACCGTCAGCACAGGGAGCGTGCCGATCAGGACAACGGCAGCCGCAGCGGCAGCGATCAGTTGCTTTTTGATTTTCCGGTGTTTGATGCGCTTTTTCGGAATGTCAACATTCAGATACCGTTCGTCAATCTGACCGACCGCATCGAAAAACAGATCAGGTTTCATAGCAGGTCCTCCTTTGTCAGTTTGTCATGCAGTTTTCTGCGGATCCGGAGCAGCATGGATTTGACCTTGCTCTGTGAAAATCCGTGTGCCGCCGCGATTTCCGCGACCGGCTGCATATAATAATACCGCCGGACAAAGACATTCCGTTCGGTCTCCGGCAATCCGGCGAGAAATACGTTGATTGCCTCCGTGACCGCCAGCTCTGTAATCTTCCGTTCGATATCTTCATCCGAGCGGAGCAGGTCAGCGATCTCATCAAAAACCATGCGCAGCTCCGGCGTTCCGCGTTTCTGCGCACGGTCAGCGCGCACACGTTTGAACGCA
Source organism: Oscillospiraceae bacterium (assembly GCA_017523995.1). The sequence continues at coordinate 55,882 of JAFWUX010000066.1, forward strand.
ATATTCCGCGTCAGTCTGCCGAGAAAGGTCTGCAGATTTTCCGGATTGTGCGGCGGGATACTGTTCCATGCAGCAAGCCATGTATCATTGAGCACTTCTTCGGCATCCTCAGCGCACTGCAGAATGCGCATTGCAATCGTGCGGCAGTACGCTGTATATTTATCGGATACTTCTTCCACGGCGTTTTCGCTGCGCTGAAAAAATAATGCGATGATTTGCCGGTCTTCCATGATGCACCTCCTATCGGATCATGTTCGGAGCTCCTATTGATATACTACCGGAACAGGCATCTGCGGTTGCATAAAATCCGGAATTTTCTGACATGCGGATAATGGACTGTTTTTCGGGCATGCTGTATATGCCCTGTATCCGATTGCAGGGACAAGGCGGAGTACCGCCGGAAAGGAACGATCCTGCTATGAATCACCGAACGAAAGCCGCCGGACTTGCGGCATTGCTTTGCTGCCTGCTGATGACCGGATGCGGAGACGGACGGCATACAACACAGGCAGAGCATTCCCGCGCTGCCGTGACAGAGCGGACAGCGGAAACTGACAGCGCCGAAACCGACCGTGACAATGCGCTCTACGAGGAAGATGACGTCCACCGCAAAACGGACCGCGATGAACCGGATATCATTGACCGTGCAGATTCTGCAATGGATTCCGTTGAGAAGGCTGTGACCGATCTGGTATCCGATGCAGAGCGCGAACTCGACGAAATGCGCTGACAAGCAAAAGCACCGGCAGGGGAGAAACCTGTCGGTGCTGTTTTTACGGATGCAGATAATCCTCCGGCTGCTGCATCGGCACAAGCCTGCCGACGAACAGCGCGCGTGCCTGCTCCAGATTTTCGGCGGTGCAGGTCGAAAGCGCAATCAGACGGTCATCCGGCGCGATCTCGAGACCGGAATCGTGCATCGCCGCCGAACGGATTTTCTGCAGCCACTCTGCCTGTTCACAGGGGACACGGTAAACGCTGTCATAGCCGCTGACAATGGAGAGTGCAAAGAAGTCAATCCGGTAAAGCATATCCGGTGCTGCCAGCCAGCCGTATTTGTGCGATGCGAATTCTTCGGGTTCCTTGAAGCTGCGCAGGTCACCGAACATGCCGGATGAGAGATTGTGCCCGTAGAGGATATTGACGGCATCGGTGTAGCCGCGCTGATTGCGGTAATCGAGCAGAATCGAGCCGACCTCCGTCTCGAGCCCGTCCGGTGTATGCGAAAGATAATAGAGATTGTCGCTGCCCTGCATGACAGGGTAGTCGATTGCCGAATCCGGAACATAGATCCAGCCGGTATAATCTGTAAGGTCAGCGAGAATCGCAGCATGCCCCAGCAGATCCTCCGCCTTCTCTTTCGTGAGATAGGGCTGATCGGCATGCGGCGCGTCCTCCGGTTCGGCGGCTGCAGTGGTTTCTGCTTCGGTGGCGTTTGAGGATGCGGTATCCGTTTGCGGTTGTGCAGCGGTATGCGCGGAGATATCCGTCAGCAAAGACGGCGCGGTCTGTATATCGCCGGAGTCGGATGCGGACAGTTCAGGCGCCTCTGCATGCTCATGCGAACGCACCGCGCTGCGGATCATAAAGCATGCCAGCAGGATCACCAGTACAACAGCCAGCCAGAAACGCACGGAACGCAGCATACTTTCTTCCTCCTCCGCCTGTTAAATCCGGATAAAACAACGGTGCTCCGGACGAATCCGAAGCACTTGGCTGGTTTGGGCTGACGGATTAAAACGATCTCATTCATCATCCGTCTTTTCCGGATTGAACCCTTTTCCGTTGTTTATAAAGCCATCTATGTTTTTAGTATAGCATATTCTCTGCTGTTTGTCAACTCTGATACAGGACTATGCCTCCTTGCACCGGCACAGAAAAACAGCCTGTACAAAGCGTACAGGCTGCTTTTTCACAGATTACTGAAAATACTTGTCATAGCCTTCCCAGCCGTTGACATAGCGTGTGAGAATCATTGCGTCCTTTGCGGAGACTTCGCCGTCTCCGTCGATATCCGCAGCCTTGATGTCGAGTTTGACGTTCTCCCAGCCGTTGACATAGCGGACAAGAACCATCGCGTCAACATTGCCGACCTGACCGTCGCCGTTTGCATCGCCGGTGGTGACAGCAGGTGCAGCGTCCTTTTTCGTGAAGTATCCCGGTGTGCCTTCCGCATCAATGCGGGCGTATTCGCTGTTGATGTGGTCAGCGTCATATGCCGTGCCGCTGCCGCCGACAAGCTTTATGCATCCCGAGAACATTTCTTCGGATTTTTCAACTGTATCTGTGTTCCACTTGTCGGATACAGTGATCGTTTGCAGATTATTGCATCCGAGGAACATCTTGCTCATGTCTTCAACCTTGGCCGTGTCAAAGCTGGAGAGATCCAGTGTTTCCAGAGCTTGGCAGAAATAGAACATATAGCTCATCAACGTGACGTTCGAGGTATCAAAGCCGGTCAGATCCACTTCTTTCAGTTTCCGGCATTCGCGGAACATTTGTGACATGTTTTCCAGACTGGAGGTATCCAGACCGCTCAGGTTCACATGAGTCAGGTGTCCACATTGACTGATCATGTCAGCAGCATTCTTAACGCCGGAGAAATCCGCTTTGGAGAGATCAATCTCTTCTGCCGTCGAATTCACAATCAGCTCCGTGCAATCCTCAGGCAGAACTGCACCTTCTGAAGCAACAATCTTCTTGACCTCAACAGGATAAGAATATTCCGCCATCGCTTCCTTCGTAACCTTGCCTTTCAGCGTCAGCGTGCCGGTTTCCGCATCAAATACAACCGACTTGAATGCAGGCTGTTCCGGCGCCGTGGTGGTGACGGTCGGTTCTGTTGTGGTGACAGGCGCGGTTGTTGTAGTCACAGGAACGGTGGTTGTGGTAACGGGAACCGTGGTTGTAGTGACCGGTACCGTGGTAGTTGTCACAGGAGCCGTGGTGGTGACAGGCGGCTGTGCCGGTGCATCATTCGCGGTGAAGTAGCCCGGAGCGTCTGCGGTGTCAATGCGGGCGTATTCGCTGTTGATGTGGTCAGCGCTGTAGGTTGTGCCGTTTCCGCCGACCAGTGCTTTGCATCCATAGAACATTTCGGATTTCTTCCTAAAATCCGAAAGACTGCTCAGGTCCCACTGATCGGAAACAATGATCTTCTGAAGCATTGTACAATCGTTAAACATAAATGGGCAAATAGATACGCTTTCTGTGCTGAAACTGCTCAGATCCAATACAGTGATTCGGCTGCATCCGAAGAACATATAGGTCATATCTATTACTTTCGATGTATCGAAGCCGGAAATATCCAATTCTTCCATCATCGAGCAGCTCGCGAACATCTCACTCATGTTTGTCACCTTCGAGGTGTCCGCTTTGGAAAGATCAAAGGATTCTGCAAATAATGCATTGAACAGACGATAACAGTTTTCCGGAAGTACCGTGCCTTCTTCTGCAATGACCTTCTTGACAAGATTGAATTTCTTGGTGAATTGATGCACTTCATCCGCATCGACTTCGCCTTTCAGCGTCAGCGTGCCGGTTTCCGCATCAAATACAACCGACTTGAATGCAGGCTGTTCCGGCGCCGTGGTGGTGACGGTCGGTTCTGTTGTGGTGACAGGAACCGTGGTTGTGGTAACGGGAACCGTGGTAGTTGTCACAGGAACGGTGGTTGTGGTGACGGGAACGGTGGTAGTTGTCACAGGTACCGTTGTAGTGGTGACCGGAACGGTGGTAGTTGTCACAGGTGCCGTGGTGGTGACAGGCGGCTGTGCCGGTGCATCCTTCGCGGTGAAGTAGCCCGGAGCGTCTGCGGTGTCAATGCGGGCATATTCGCGGCTAAAGGCTTTGGAATCATATGCTGTGCCGCTGCCGCCGACGAGCGATTCACATTCAAAGAAGAAGAAATCGCTGTCACCCTCTGCGGGCGGAAATACCAGTTTCGGGGAAGCATAGATTGTCCGGAGCGATTTGCAGCCGTTGAACATTCTGTTTGCGCGCGTGACTGCGGATGTATCCCAGTCGCTCAGATCCAGCGAAGTCAGTGCTTCGCAGTCCGTGAACATGCTGCCCATATCCGTCACATTTGAAATATCAATGCCGGACAAATCAATTGACTCTGCCTGTTTGCATTTCTGGAACATGGCACACATAGAGGTGACATGCGAAAAATCGGCTTTTGAAAGATCAAAGGTTTCCGCAAGAATCCAGCCGGAAGAAGAAAGATAACCGCCGAACAATTCATAGCAGCTCTCCGGCATGACTGTGCCTTCTGCCGCGACAACATGCTTGACAAGCGGCGTGGAATAGTAAACGCGGAGATCAAGCGGGTCAAGAACGCCCTTCAAAGTCAGCGTACCGGTTTCAGCGTCAAAATCAACGGTCTGATATTCGCCGTCATAGCGCGATCCGATGGATTCAAATGGATACGAATAGCGTTTTGCAAATGTTTCTGCACTGGAACCGGAAACGCCCTCGGTGTCTCCGCCGCAGCCGCGCATGACGGTGGTCTTCGGCATAAAGTCATTATTGCAGCTGTTCATATCGCAAAGCGGATGCATGACGGTGACAGATTTCAGATTCGAGCAGCCATAGAAAACAGCATTGCAAACCTTTTTGACAGTGACAGGAATTGTAAATTCCTGAATGCCTGTGCATCCGGAAAATGCAGAGCCGTAAATCGTATCAACCGATTCCGGAATTTCGATTTCAGTCAGTGCTTTGCAGCCTGTAAATACATTTGCATTGATTGACTTGAGATTCGACGGCAGCGTCACGCTTTTCAGATTGTAGCAGCCGTGGAACACATCGGTTCCGGTATGTTCAATGCCGTCCGGCAGCACAGCCTCTGTCAGGCTTGCGCAGTCATAAAAGGCACGGTCATCAATAAACGTGAGCGTATCAGGGAGATTGATCTCATGCAGATAGGTATCTTTATCAAAAGCGCCGTATCCGATTGAAGTCAGTTTGGACGGAAGTGTGACTTTTTTCAGATTTGTGCAGCGCTGAAAAACGCCCTTATTCAGAACGGAGACACCTTCCGGAATCGTCAAGCTTAAGATTCCGCTGCAATCAGAAAATGCATATTCTTCGATCTCTGTCAGTGTGTCTGCCAGTTCAACGGCTGAAAGGCTCTTGCATTCAGAAAATGCAAACGTGCCGATCGTTGTCAGTTTTTTCGGCATTTCCACATTCCGGAGTGCAGCGCACTTATCAAACGTAAAGCCCGGCAGCACTTCCAGATTCGCAGGGAGCTTCACACTTGTCAGCGCTTTGCACTCTTTGAATACGGATTTGCCCATCTCCGTCAGATTATCCGGCAAAGATGCTGTTTTCAGAGCGGTGCAGGATGCAAACACCCATTCGCCCATTTTGGTGACATTTTCAGGAACGGTAATGCTCTCCAGACCGGAATAAGCAAATGCATAGTCTCCAATTTCCGTAACAGATTCCGGAATCTCAATGCTTTTCAGCTTTGTATCGCCGTAGAATGCATTGTTTTTGATTACTGAAATTGTATCAGGAAGCTGAATCTCGGTTAAGTTTGTAAGACCGCCGAACGCGGTGGCGCCGATTTCCGAAACACCGTCCGGAACAATGATTTTTGTCAGCACTTTGTTTCCGACAAACAGGCCGTCACCGATTTTGGCAACGCCTTCCGGAATCGTATATTCCGCTGCACTGGAAGCAATCGGATACGAGCGAATTTCTGTTTTGTCTTTTGAATACAGAACGCCGTCAACGGAACAATAAGCAGGATTATCCTCTGCAACCGCAATGCTTTCCAATCCGGTGCAGTTCGTAAACGGGTTTCCGGCAATCTCCGTCACGGATTTCGGAATGCTGATTGTTTTCAGTGCGATACAGTTGTTAAATGCAGCTGTATCAATCTTAGTCAGCGTTTCCGGCAAAGAGACCTCAGCAAGCGCCTGACAATAGCTGAAAGCCTGCGCAGAAATGGTTGTCACACCTTCCGGAATGGTGACTTTTTTCAGCCATGTATTATAGCCGTTTGTCATAAACGCCTGCGGATTGATCGTTTTGACGCCGTCCGGAATGACGCATTCGCCGGGAACCATCGAGCCTTTGATCAGAACGCTTCCCAGAACGGTAAACCAGCCCTTGCTGTTATTGGTTTTAAGCCAGCCCGTGTTCTCGAAAGCAGTGGGGTCAACCTGCGCGACATTTTTGCCGCCGGTGACGGTATTCATCTTGACGCAGTTGATAAACGCGCGCTCCCCGACCGCGGTGACGGTCTCCGGAATATCAATGGCAGTCAGCGCCGTATCGCCGCCGAATGTGTAATCGGGGATTTCCGTGAGACCCTTCGGCAGCTTGACTGTTGTCAGGTTCTCGCAGAGATTGAACACGGCATCGCCGAATTCCGTGACCGTATCCGGCACGCTGCAGGAAACGAGCGTCGAGCCGTAAAATGCAGAATCACCGATGCCGGTCAGACCGTCCGGAAGCGTGAACTCATTTTGAAATCTTGCTTTATAAAATGCATGGTCGCTGATTTTTTTGAGACCGGCAGGCAGTGCAAAATCCTTCGGCATATTTCTGTCCGTGAAAGCATAGCTGCCGATGCTGGTCAGACCGGAGGGCAGCACCAGCTTCAGAATCGCCTTATCCGGCCACGGTGCTTTGTTCTCATCCGCTCCGAAATCCCACATATCACCGGAGCCCTTGATCGTCAACGTATAGCTGTTGTTGTCGAACTCCCATGTGAGGTTGTCGCCGCATTTCCGCACATCGGTTTCACCGGTGTCCTGAACCGATACAGCCGCAGAAACGGGCATTACAGTTCCCTGCGGCAGCAATCCGCCGGTGAATGACAGCAGCAAAGCAGCCGTTGTCGCAATTGCCTGCATTCTTTTCATTTCTTATCCTCCTTGTGTTGTTTGAAATTGTGTCAGTGATATAAGATATACGAAAAATCGTATACAAATATCATTATAGCATATTGTGATGGAAAATGCAAGAAGAAAGCGAACATTATTATATAAACAAAATACATTTTTGTGACAGAAAATGAATCATGTTTTATTATTTATCATTTATAGAGAGCGAGAAAAGCGCATACAGGCAAAAGCTGAATGCGCAGAAACCGGTTCAATTGCTCGAAAACTCGTTTGTATAATCGACAACGCGGGAATCGTATGAGAGTGAAGTTGAAAATCATATCAAACGTGTCTTTCCGACACAGATGCTTTCCGAAATCAGCACGAAATCCATTTAGATGTTTATTTTAAGCTTGCAGCAAGGAGTAGGTATCCCGTTGAATTGCCGGCCTTGCGCATGCTTGTTCCAGAAAATCCGCATTTTCTCTTGATAACGCCCGAATAATCTGATATAATGAAAATCAATCAGAGAACAGCAACGTGCGGGTGATGCCTGCAAGTTGACTCAAGGAGGGAATCCTTTTTCAACAGGGGGATATTTTCATGAGGCACGATCTATTCAGTAAAATTTGCAGCCTGGCTGCGGCATCCGTCACGGCATGTGCATGGATACCGTTCAGCTGCATGTTCTCATGCACAGCTGCGGCAGTTCCGCAGGCAGAGCACAGCGATCCGGTTTCGGTTGTGATTCAGATTTCCGGCGATCCGGTCATGCAGTCCGGCGTGTGCCGCAATGCGGATGATCTCGACAGCCCTGCGGCTGAAAAAAAGGCTGAATCCTGCAAAAACGCACAGCATGCCGTGCAGGCGCGCATCCGTGCATATTATCCGGAGCTGACCGTCGGCTACAGCTACAGCACGCTTTATAACGGCTTCAGCTGTACGCTGCCGCGGTCGCTGATCGCACAGACCGCAGCGCTTCCCGGTGTTGTCAGCATCACCGAAACACCGGATTTTCAGCTGACGGATACAGACGCTGCGGTGCAGTACGGTGTTCCGGCTGATCTGCAAGGGTATTCCGGTGCAGGTACAGTCATTGCGGTCATTGATTCAGAGCTTGATGTTACGCATCCGATGTTTGCGCCGCTTGATGAAAGCATTGAACCGGCACTCAGTTATGAGGATATTGCCGAGGTGATCGACAGCGGCACGCTGAATATCAAGGTCGATCCGCAGCGTGCCTATATCAGCAGTAAGCTGCCCTATGTCATTGATTATGCGGATTCCGATCCCTACGGCGGCGTGCGGGATGTTTCCGGTTATCACGGCACGCATATCAGCGGCATTGCAGCCGGAAACGCATGTAAAACAGCAGACGGGCAGTCGGTTTCAGGTATTGCAAAAGATGCGCAGCTGTTGTTTTTTGCATGCGGCAGGGGAAAGAACATGTCTTATTCGGCGACGCTTGCGGCACTGGAAGATGCCGTCCGGCTTCATGCGGATGTCATCAATATGAGCTGGGGCACGACCGCAGAATATTACGGCAGCAACCCGTTTTCCGATGCGATCGCCGCTGCGGACCGCGCCGGAATCATCGTCTGCAATTCTGCCGGCAATCTGGATAACGGCACACGCACGACCGGTAAAACTGCATTGCCCGATCAGCCGGATACCGGTACGATCTGTGATAAGGCGGAGCGCGGTTCACCGCTGCTTGTGATCGGCTCGGCGGAAACCGGCGGACAGGCAGAAGCCGGTATGTTTCTCTTGGCAGGAGAGCAGATCATCTACCGCCCGACGATGAATGCGGACGGCAATCTCTATTATCTGTCGCAGGAACTTGCGCCCGGCGACTATGCGTATGCGGATTGCGGCAGCGGCACAGATGCGGAATTTCGTGCAGCGAATCCGGTGAATCAGCTCGCGCTGATTCAGCGGACATCCGGTCAGAGCCTTTCGGAGATCGCGCAGCGCGCACAGCACTATCATGCGTGCGGACTGATCGTCTCGGACCTGGAAACTCCGGACGGCCTTGACTATGCATACAGCAACGCATCGCTGAAAATTGCGGTTGTGACCTATGCAGAAGGGCAGATGCTCCGTGCGGCTGCCGATCAGACTGTGACATTCACCGGCGAAAACGTGATGCAGGAGCATCCGGCGGCGGTCAGCGCGTTCAGTTCGTGGGGTGTCAAGCATTCGCTCGATCTGCGTCCCGATCTCATGGGCATCGGCGGACGGGTTTGTTCCGCGGCATACAATGCATCTGCGAAGACGCTTTCCGGTACGTCCATGGCATCGGCTTATGCGGCAGGCTGTGCGGCTGTGCTCCGCGGAATGCTCAAAGATGATCTGCCGGACGGTACAGCGCTGACTGCCATGCTCCGCACGAAGCTGATGAATACTGCAATCCCGTATGAAGAAAATGAACTCTATGTCAGTCCGCGGCGGCAGGGTGCAGGTCTTGTATCGGTGGAACGTGCAGCGGCTGCTAAGGTTCGGATGACTGACCGGAACGGTGAAGCCAAGATCAATCTGTTCGATCAGCTCGGTTCCGATTTTTCATTTGATGTGATCCTGCAAAATGACAGCGGCGCGGATGTTGTCTATCCCGATGCAAAGCTCTGCCTGACAACAGACGGCATCCGGCATGACAGCCGCCGGAACTGCGACATTCTCTCCGGACAGCAGGCGCTGCGCTGTGAAACCAGTCTCATGGGGCCGGTGACGGTCATGGCAGGGGAGTCGCTGACACTGCCGGTGCAGGTTTCGCTCGATCCGGCGCAATACGCAGAACTCTGTGCGTCCTTCCGGAACGGCTTTTTCATTGAGGGATTTCTGCTGCTCTCCGGTGCGGCGGAAAGTTCGGATATTTCCATGCCGCTGCTCGGTTTTTCCGGCGACTGGGCACAGCTCCCGATCGGCGATGCAGACCGTATCATGGCAGCGGTGATCTTCGGCGAGGATTATCAGGCAGGCAGTGTGCCGCTGGTCGAATACAATACCGTTCTGGATACGATTCGCAGCCGTGTGCCGGGGGATATTCCGAAATATGAACTGCTCGATCTGAAAGAATATGCATCGGAAGATGAGATCCGGCTGCTGGACACCGGTAAGAATCAGGTATGGATCTCTCCGAACGGCGACGGCATTGCGGACGCGGTCTACGGTATGAAGCTGATCCGGTATCGGGACGCAAGAGCTGACCTCACCTTGCGGAATGCTGCCGGAAAGACGGTCTGGAGCGAAAAAGCAGTGCCGTATCAGGAGGTGTTTGAGCTGGATCTGGACCAGTCGGCACTTCCGGCAGGCGAATATACGCTGACGGCTGCGGCTTATATTGATTATCCGGGTTCCGCGGCACATCCGCAGGAATATTGCTCCTCGATTCATGTGGACCGCACCGCGCCGGATGTTTCCGCTGTCTTTTCTCGCCGCAGCGGAAGGCAGATCCTGACGATCACCGCATCGGACGATCAGAAATTGCAGGGCATTGCCGTGACAGGTTTCTATAAACCGATGTATCAGATTGAAGATCCTGCATGCATCAAAGAGGGAGACAGCTGGTTTTACGGCGGGATGCAGTACCGCGGGAGCTACCCCTGGACAACCGGCAGGGAGCGCGAAAACGCAGATCAGCTTCCGCTGGTCTTACAGGAGCTTGCGGGTTTTTCCAATCCGCTGGAACATCCGGAAATCAATTTCCGCGATTATATCGCGCCGGAGCCCGATGCAGACGGCGTCTGGACGATTGATTATGACGTCACGGAATTTGAAGATTATACGATCACAGTGCTTGATGAAGCCTATAATTTCACCGTTATCGACAACACCGATGATTCCGCGGAAGTGCTTACGAAAGCCGAGGGATACTGGCAGGATTATCAGCACGGCATCTGGACAATCACACCGGCGTACATCCGGTTTACGGATTACTTTGACGGTACGGTTACAAACTTTGGTTTCACGGCAAAAAACAATCAGCTGGAGCTGATCGCGGCTGACGGAACACGCAATTACACGATAAAAATGATTGAGGAAAACATATATGAGCTGACGGACAATGCGACCGGTGAGACCGTGGAAATTATCAGAGATCAGAACCTTGAAAGATGGCTGGAAAAGCCGTTTTATCCGATCAACAATCTGATACAGGCAGCGGAAACGGAATCTGCGGCAGCAGTCGGTCATACGCCGCAGCGCACAGAGCTCAATTATGTCAGCGGGATGCAGAGCGTCGGGTTTTCTGTGTATTTTGAATTTGAGGAAGACGGATGCAAGGTCGAAGTCTGCGACAGATATGAGGCACTCAGTCTCTTTACCGGCACCGGTACTGCGCAGATGAAGCGGTATACCATGCGTGAATACGGCCCCGATGTCCAGCTGTCTCCTTTGCGGAATGTCAATCTGTTCCGGAAACCGATGTCAGCAGTTCCGCCGGGACTCTATCATCTGAAGGATGCAGACGGAACATTTCTGTTTTCTGATGACGGCGAATCCGGCATGATTCTCTATCCCAGCCAGTTCAGCAGTGTGTTGGACTGCACGGAAGATACGCCGTTTTCCTATGCGATTGACAGCGAAAACCGGATCACGATTCGCTGGAAGAATAAGGAAATCAGCGGTGTGCTGACATCTGCCGGACAGGGCGGTGCATTCATCGTGGAGCCGGATGATGCGCAGCGTGAAACCAATTCGCTTGCGGCGCGGTTCGGATATTTCACATTTGACCTGATTACCGATGCGCCGGATGTGTGCGCACAGCTTCTGTCAACACAGGAGCTGACTGCGCTTGCGGCGGCATATGTAAAGGCGTCCGCCGGCTTTGAACCCGACGAAGATGCAACTGAATTTTACAGCGTTCAATCGGATTGTCTCTGCGAAATTTTGTTCAATTTCGGGCATCAGTTTTATGGGATTATTGTCGATCCGCTGACGCTTCAGATGCAGGATGATTACGGCGTGAAGGGCGATCTCCGGCAGCCGCCGCAGCTTCCGGAGGGCGGTCTCAGCAGAACGGAAATCTGTGAGATTGCACAGAAAACATTTGCAGAACAGGATGACATCACGCCTGCTTATATCGAAACGCGCCTGAATCCGGACGGTACCTATACGGCGGTTGCGCGGGGCGAAACACATGATGAGCTTGATGTCCGGACTTTTGATGCGATGACAGGCAGACTGCGTATGCCGGATGATGCAGCTTTGCCGGGCGATGTCAACTGTGACGGTGAGGTCAGTGCGGATGATGCGCAGCTTACGCTGAATGCATATGTTCTGATGATGGCGGATCATGAGAGCGGTCTGACGCCGGAGCAGGAGCAGGCTGCCGATGTAAACGGTGACAATGCGGTTTCTGTTGAGGATGCGCAGATGATTCTGCTTTATTACGTGCGTAATTCGGTCGCCGGCAAACCGACAAACTGGGAAGATTTGATTGAGCAGAGACATCAGGCGTAAGCGATCTCAGCTCAGAATTGTCTCCGATCACATTGTTTACAGAGGAAGGACAGGATGATCTGTGCGCAGGGAGAGCCGTTCATCATGCCGATTGAAAAAGGGATGAATCAGCGATATAATAGCAGTATATTCCCTGATTGGAGTGATTTTATGTTTGATAAACGACTGACTGGGCTTTGTCCCGAAAGCAAAAAATACATTGTGGGCAATATTATCCTTCAATGGCTGGAGCTTGCGCTGAATACCGTTATGATAATCACAGTCGCAAAAACGATCAGCAAGCTGTATTACAAAGAATGGACGATGAGCGACCTGACTTTGCCGATCATTGTAATTCTGGCAACACTTGTCGTTCGCTTCTTTACAGCACAGGGAGCAACGAGAATGAGCTATTTTGCGTCCAAAACGGTCAAGCAGAAGCTCCGTGAGCTGATCTACGGCAAGCTGCTCAAACTCGGCAGCAAATACCGTGAACAGGTCACGACTGCGGAGCTTGTGCAGGAGTCCGTTGAGGGCGTTGACCAGCTTGAAAGCTATTTCGGACTTTATGTTCCGCAGTTTTTCTACGCATTTATCGCCCCGATCACGCTGTTCTTCCTGTTCGGTTTCGGCGGAAGCTGGGCAACTGCAACGGTACTTCTGGTCTGTGTACCGCTTATCCCCGGTGCGATCATGATGGTGCAGAAAATAGCCAAAAAGCTGCTCTCGAAATATTGGGGACAGTATGCACAGCTTGGCTCAACATTCCCCGAAAACTTGCAGGGCATGACCACGCTGAAAACCTATCAGGCAGATGCGTTCAAGAACGAGCAGATGAACGAGGAATCTGAGCATTTCCGCTTCGTGACGATGAAAGTCCTCACCATGCAATTAAACTCCATTATCATCATGGACTTCTTTGCATACGGCGGTGCGGCACTTGGTATTTTAATGGCGACAAGAGCCTTTGTCAAGGGCAATCTTGCACTTGCAAACTGCATTTTTACGATACTTCTGTCTGCTGAGTTTTTCCTGCCCATGCGCCGTCTTGGAAGTTACTTCCACGTTGCTATGAACGGTATGGCGGCAAGCGACAAGATCTTCAAATTCCTGAAGCTGGACGAGCCTGCAGACCGAATCGGAATTATTGAAGAAATTGGCGAAATATCGCTGAATGAGGTGCATTTTTCTTATGATGAGAGCCGTGAA
>JAFWUX010000004.1 GCA_017523995.1 Oscillospiraceae bacterium
AAAAGCTCGACCAAAACTTTCGATATGCTGTGCAACACAAACGAAACCGCTCCCATTTACGAAAACAGGAGCGGCTTCATCCTATCCACACATAAAATGGGGTCTGGGGTCAATGACCCCAGCGGGGTTTGGGGCAGCGCCCCATTACAAATCCGTCGGAGACACCGCTAAAAAAAGCACCCGACTGCAATCAATCAGTCGGGCTTGGGTGAAAGAGAATGGAACGAGAAAATTATAATAACAAACCGGTGAACGGTCTGATATCATACAGTTTGTTAGTATGACGCAGTAGTGTGTCTGGTAGAAAATCGAAATCATTGCCGCGTGCAAGTAGGGGCACCGCGGTTTCTATCTGTTCGGGAATCCTTGTTTCTGATTACGTAGGAATGATCAGCGCTTGCGGCTCAGGGCAGCCAGGGAAGCAGCCACTTCAGCCAATCCATGTCGTAATTAAAAAAGACCATGCCTTTCCCTCCATGTTTTGATGATTTCAATAAAATGTCGCGGAGCATTTTTCTCTCAGCTCCGTTATCCATTATAGCACATCTCATCCGGAATTGCAACCAAAAACCGTTGAACGGTCAGTTTTTGGCGGTAAACGGCGCAAGCGCATTCATAAAATAGATATTCAGCGTGAAAATGCCGTCCGCAAAATCGGTATCATACTGAAGCTGATTCTGCTTCAGACACGCGATCATATTGGACATGCCGTAGCCGTGTCCCTTCTCATCCTTGGTCGAGATATAGCGGTTATGGCGGACCTGCGGTGCAGAGAGCGCCGAATTGGAAACGGATAAGAGCAGATGCGTTTCAAGCGTCCGCACATTCATTTCTACTGTTTTCTCCTCGGTCTGCACGGCGGCTTCAAAGGCATTGCTCAGCGCGTTGAAGAAGATCGTGCAGAAATCGACATCCGAAAGCATGCTCTGCTCCGGATAGGAACCGTTAAACCTGACCTTGACATCGGGATACTTGTGCATCTGCTCGCCGATGATCGCATCCAGCAGCTTGTTGCCGCTTTTGATGCTGTCCCCGACGGAATGCACCATGACATCCATCGAATCCATATAGGATTTGAGCTCCTCGAGATTGCCCTCATCGAGCAGCACGCGCATGCAGTAGATGTGGTTGCGGATATCATGCCGGAAACTGCGCAGCTCCTCGGATTTTTCCATCAGCCGCGTATAGTGCTGCTTCTGGAGCTCCATCTGCTTCTGCATCATCCGGCTCTCCTGCGTCAGCAGCAGATTATCGGAATCGCTCCGCAGCACCCAGACGCAGAGCGCAAGGCTCAGCAGGTTTGCAGCGAGCAGGCTGATCAGCAGAACCGTCCGGATATTGCCGGGCAGCTTGCCTGCAATCGAAAACGCAACCGTCTCCATTGCACCGACCGCGATGAGGAACAGAATAATCGGTACAATCAGCTTTCCTCTGATCTGCAGATGCCGCCTTCTGCTTGCCGCAATACGGACAATCATGATCAGCAGCAGCCACAGCGGGATCGAAAGCATATTGCTGATCAGCTTCATGGCGGAATTCTCGGGCATCTCGCTCGCTGCGGTGTTGAACAGAAACAGCACCGGCAGCGCCGCGGTCATGTCGAGCATCGAAATGACCGGATAGGCAAGCAGCGAGACCGTCCGCGAAAATCTGGATTCCGCAATGATGAAGCAGGAGAGCGTCACGATAATCCAGAGGAACAGGCTGGATTTACTCGGAAGCGCAAGCGCCAGCAGAACATAGATGATATCGCCTGCCGCCAATGTCGGTATCATAACCCGAAGCGGACGGGTATGCTGCCGGAACAGCGGAAAGCAGAACAGATACATCTTGACAATTTCAATGCAGAATGCGATCAGGTGAAATATGACCGGATTCATCTCCATTGCAGATCACCTCGCATTTTCTTTCATATACGCAAGGAACGCCTCCTTGAGTGCCGTGCGGCTTCTGCGTGAAACCGGCACCTCGAGGTTCTGCCCGCGCATCTTGATTGAGTTGAGCTCAATGCTCTGAATATGCCGCAGCGAGATCACGTAGGAACGGTGAACCTGATAGAAGCAGTGCTCGCTGACCTCCTCGAGCCATGAGCGCAGCGACCGCGCGGATGTATAAACGCCGTCCGCGGTGTAAATATAAGTACCGTCGCCGTAAGCCTCAAAGCAGATGACATCGTCGAGCAGAATCGTGCAGGTGACATGGTCATGCCGCACGGAGATCATCACGCGCTCGGAGAACTCCTGTTTTGCCGCGATAAACGCCTCATGGAACTCCTCCGGATTCACCGGCTTGCAGATATAGCGGAACGCGCGCACCTTAAAGGCATCGGGCATATGCTCTCTGGAAGCGGTCAGGAAGATGATGAGGGTATCACGGCGTCTTCTGCTGAGTGCAGCAGCGGTCTCCATGCCGTCGAGCTCGGGCATATCAATATCGAGAAAGACCAGATCGAAGGAAAATCCGCTGTCGAGCAATTCTTTTCCGTTGTGGAACTCGAGCACATCCTCGCCCGGAGAGAGCACACGGATGCGGCGGATCACTTCCCTGCAGATCAGCGGTTCATCATCACATACAGCTATTTTCATTTGAACCTCCCCTAAGAAAACATCCCCCATGAAATTATCTTATTTGTATATTATTTGCCATTCATTACAAGCCGTACATGTTCATTATAGCATATTATGCGCAAAAATGCAAGCAGCCTGCAATATTTTTCTGTTTCATGCATATCCGGCGCAAATCAACGCATACTAGCCCTGAAAGCCGATCGGGTGACGAGGCTTGAACCATTGAAAGAAAGGCGATATCTATGAAACAGAACACACATGCCGGCATGTCCGGCAAAGGCTTTTACGCAGCACTGACACTCAGCGCGGCAATGGTCGGTGCAGCCTGCTGGTATGCCTATTCGGAAGCGGGAAAGCTGACGCCGCCCGCTGCACCGGAGCATCAGTATTCCGCGCCGCAGATAACACAGACAACCGCACCTCCGCGGACAACCGCCCCCGCGACAAAATACACCGCACCGCCGCGCACGGAGACCGTCACCGTGCCGCAGACCGCGCCCCCTGCCGCCGAAGCCGCCGCGATCCTGAACCGCAGCATCCCCGAGGCAGCGGAGACCGAGCCCCCAGCCCCTGCCGAGACAACCGCGCCCGTCGAGACACCGGTTCCGCCGGTCGAGGGTGAGATTCTCGCGCGGTTCAGTCAGGGGGAGCTGGTCAAATCCCCGACAACGGGCATCTGGTCCACGCACAACGGCACGGATTTTGCCGCCGCCGCGGGCACTGAGGTCCGCTGCACCGAGGACGGCACCGTCACCGGCATTGAGCGGGATGCGCTGCTCGGCATCACGGTGACCGTCCTGCATGAAAACGGCACCGTCACGCGCTATTGCGGACTCAACGAGGGACTGACCGTGCAGGCAGGCGATGTCATCGGGCGCGGCACGGTGCTCGGCGCCGTCGGGGATACAAACGAATCCGAGAACGGCATGGCATCGCATCTGCATTTTGAGGTGCTGCAGAATGACAAATATCTCGATCCGGAAAGCTATCTCCTCAGCACCGGCAGCGCGCCGGAGCCGAAGGATGAATCAGAGTGAATGAATAAAACGGTATGTAACTTTTTAGGCGGCTGGCAAATTATGGTTAAAACCAAAAGTTTGAATGGCGCCCATATCAAAAGTTTCGCTCAAGCCTTTTCAAAGGCTTGCGGGTCGAAGGCAGAGCCCTCGTCGCTCATGGTTTGCCTGCAAACCATTGCGCAGATGCGCGAAACTCCCCCCGCGTTCAGGCGTTCGCGGGCTTGGGTGCCTGCAAGTAAGGCACCCATTCAAAATCACATCGCGAAGCGATACCTTATTCATTTTCACGATTCTTAGCGACCTTTTTCTAAGAGAATCCGCCTAAAACTATATTCGCCCAGATAAAAGAAAGCCGCTCAATTCTGCGTCCTGCAAAATTGAGCGGCTGATCTTTCACCTGATATTACTCGCCGGTGGTCTTGTGGTGCTCGTACTTTGTCTCCTCGAGACCGAAGATGATCTTATCCGTATTGTAATACTTATACGGCGTGTAGACAAGCTTCATTTCCTTCCACGAAGTCGGCGCAAAGATATAGACATAGCCGTCGAGGGTTGTGCCTGCCTCAATCGCCTGATTGAAGTTCTCGAGCGGGCTCTTGATTGCGGTATAATATTTTCTCGCCGCAACAGCAGCCTGCACATCGCGGACAGGCTCCGGACTTTCTTCGCCGTCGATGATCGTATAGAAGTGCGTCAGCGTGGAGCAGTCGATCTTCTTGTCGGATTTGTTCGTGATGGTGATTTCAGCGAGCAGAACGCGATACTCCATCTTGTTGACATCGTCGAGCTCAATCACTCTGTTGAGCGTGACATCGACCTTGTCGCTGTAGTTGACGGTATCGCCGATCACTGCATTCAGCTCCTCACCGGGCGTGTTCTCATCGACACGGCTCTCCGGAACCTCAGGCGTATAGATTTCGCGCTCACTGGTTTCGGTGCTGGATTTATCAGCGCAGCCGGTGCAGAGCATCGAGCTTGTGCAAAGTGCAGCCGCAAGCAGAAGCAGCGCGGCAGAACGAAGCTTTTTGGTCATTTTTCGGATCCTCCCAGAATAGCATTTGTAATTCGAGCATCACATGCTGATGCATTCCGCTATATTATAACACAGTTCTCCGAAAAAAGCAAGCCCAAAGCGGTAACAGTTTTGTCATTCTGCATTACAAAACGGATCAAAATAGAAGGTATCCTCGGTGCGGATGCCGTTCCGGTCGCCGGTGATGCGGATGCGGCTGACTCTTGCGCGCAGATCGCCGACCGCGCAGAGGTCCTCGAGATCCTCGCCGCAGTATCCTGCATACGAGACCGTGCGGCTGTTCATGCGGCGGTTGCTGAGTGCAATGCGCCAGCGGAGCGCGTCATCCGGATCATAGGCATACTGCATATCGAGCTGAATCTGCCTTGTCCGGACGATATTGCGCCGGATCGCCTCGGGGTTTGACATGGTAAAGCTGCCGTATTCCCCTGCCGCGTTCGCCATGTCAATCCGGCTGACCATCTCCGCGGTATCGCCGCCGGTGCTGTCGGAGAGCAGCTTATCCGCGGGCAGCAGAATGGCATCGGTGCCCGTCTGCGGCATCATGCACAGCAGATTCGGCACGCGGATATAGGGAAAGCCATAGCACAGCTTATAGTTATACGCCATGATCGAATCCCACATCGCCGCATTCGGGCGGACATAGATATAGCTGATCTGCGGCATCGTGTTGTCATAGGTGATCTTCGGGAGCGCATAGGTCTCCATCAGCGAGCGCAGTGTGACGGCGGTGTGCAGTCCGGGCACAAGCTGATTTTTCAGCAAAGCCGCGGTATAGCTGCGGCTGTTGAATTTCAGGACATACCGTCCCGAGACCTTCACACATTCCGCATGTTCGATACAGCCGTCATGGAGCAGCCTGCCGCCGAGCGTAAAGACTGCTTCCGCAGGGACGTCCAGCAGTTCATCGCTCAGGAACTGTGCATGGAGCTGCGCAAACGCCTGATAGCGGTCGCGCAGGAGCGTAAACCGCAGGCAGCGCGTGACAACAGCGCTCCGCCCGTCCGGATAGAGCAGCGTGCAGCTGACATTCACAGTTCAATCCCCCCGATCAGATGCAGTGTGACGTCCGCGGTTCTGCCGTGATCCTTACCGGTGCATTCCGCAGCCGTGATCTGCAGCCCCGTAAAGCTGATGCCGTCAAACTCGGTGTCATAGCTCCGGTGCGTGCGCAGGGCATTCTGCAGCGCCGCAAGATAGGTGCCGCCCTCTGTCTGCAGAACGGTACCGGTCAGCCTGAGCGTACAGGGCAGCGCGGGCAGCAGCCGGATTTCGGTGCTGCCGTCACAGAGCGAATCGCGCAGCACGGTGACCTCGGTTTTGAGCGTATAATCCGAGATTTCAAGCGTCAGCGCACCGAGCTGCAGCGTGACGGGTTTTCTGCCGGTATCAATGGTCATTCTGATCCCCCCCGCTGAGATAAATTGTGCCGCCGACGGTAATCTGCATCTCGCGGACGAGCCTGTCCAGCTTCGGGACATACTGCAGCTCGCCCGTCCGGATGCCGCGCAGATCGAAATGCGCCGCCGCGATTGTGCGCAGGATGCAGTCCTCTGCCCGCGCAAAAAGCTCTGCCGGATCGTAATCGGTGCGGCAGTGCATGCGCATCCGGATTGTCAGCCTGACATCCGCAGCATCCCCGAAGGAGGAGTTCACCGGCTCCCCGCAAAGCGTCTCCACGCAGGCAGCCGTGACAAAAAACGGCACATGCGGCATGGGCTTCAGCACCTGCGGATATTCCGAATATGCGGGGATGCCTGCGGCGCGCAGCGCATCCATCAGGCGGCTGCTGACGGTCTCCGTCATGTGCATCCCCCTTTTCCGGATTGCGCCGCAGCGAAGAAGAATGTATCATCGCGCAGCAGCGGCGCACATGCGGCACGGTATGTGTTGACAAACTGCTCGACAAGATGAAATGCACCCTGCCCGCCGCCCGCGACCGTCCCCGCATAGGTCGGCGCGGATTGCGCCGTGAGCCTGCGATACTGCAAAAAGGCGCGCGCCGCCGCATAGAAATCGAGCCGCGAATCATCGGGGTCAGCACCGGGGCGCAGCTCCGCCCTGACGGCGTTCATCTCCGCCTCGGCAAGATCGCGCCACGGCTCTGCATCGGGCAGACTGATAAGCGCCTGAAAGAGCTGCATGACCTTTGCATCATTCATCCGCGCCCCTCCGATCTCTGCGCCGCACCGCAGGAAAACGGCGAAGCTGCTTTCTCCGCGTCATGGGAATCCGGCACAAGCTGCGGCTTCTGTGAGACAGGCTCCATGCTCATCATCAGCGATTGCCGGAGCGTCAGCAGCTCCGCGGTATCCATATGCAGCACGGACTTCGCAAGCTCCTTTGAAGTGCCATTCTCGCCCCAGCGATAGCAAAGCCGGATCACATCCCTGCGCAGGAATTCGGAAACGCGGTCGAGGAGACTGAGCGCATCGTCATAAGCCGCGCGCAGAATCTCAGTCTCGGCATCGCATGCAGTACCGCCGAGCGTCTTTGTCACGCCCGCATGCCGCTGCGCGGGAACCGCGACAAAGCTCCACTCGTAGACATCGGTCACCTGATCGAGCGTTGTATAGCAGAGCGTGCCGCCGTAGGTGCGCCCCTTGATGTGGCTGCACGGCTTGTGCAGATGATTTTTGCCGCAGACCGAGCACACCCTTGCCCCGATTGCGCAGGAGATGCTGACCTCTTTCTTGATGCCCGCATCAATCTCGCGGATGAGATCGGCATTGCCCGCAGTGCGCACCATGTAGGCGTTTGCCGCAAGGCAGCGATAGGGCTTTCCGGCCTTCGTGAGACGCTCCGGCTCGGTGCGCAGCTCTGTCCGGAAGATGCGCGCCGTCTGGTTTGCGGATTTCGGATTGTGGTCAAAGATGCCCGTCACGCCGACAAACCGCTTCTGGAGTTCCGCAAGCGCCGCATCGGAGAAGCAGTCGCCGTCGCGGTCGATCTCGTTGTCGCAGAGGATGAGGTCAAAGAGATAGACCTCATCGAGCGTGTGATTTCTGCGTGTAAATGCGTTGAGCTGCTCCAGCAGCATTTCGTTATTCTGATCCATAATCGCCCTCCCTGATAGAATTCCCGCCCGCACCGCCCGATCCGGTTTCTGTGATCAGGAGCTCTTGACACTCAGCACAGCCGCGGCACCTGCCATCAGCGGCTGGAACCCGATGCGCACCGAAACGGCAATGCGGTCGAGCTGGCAGTCGATGAGGCGGTCGGATTCGAGCAGCACATCGGAACCCGTGATGCAAGCGAGCGCAAAATCACGCGAAATACCGATGACGGTCTTGTCGTTGAGGGATGCGTCCTTGAACAGCTTTGCGCCGAACGGCAGGCGCACCTGACCCTTTGCGTCAATCGTGCGGTCGCGCATTTCGGTCATGGCGAGAATCTTTGCGACGGTCGCCGGCGAAGCAACCACCGTGGTCAGATCGTATGCGGAGAACTGCGCATAGAGCGTCGCAAGATCGTTATAGGTCAGCGTGGTGGTTGCAGAGCTGACCGGCGTGACCGAGTTCTTGATGACATCGAGCGCCTTGCCCGCAATCGCGCCCGCGAGCTTGTGACCGACCGCGCGCAGCATCACAGCAAATACGTCGATTCTCTGCTGCCGGATCGTCTCATAGGAGGCGGAGATCAGTCTGCCGTATTTGTCGAGCGCAATCGCCGCCGATTCGGTGATAACGGTCTTTTTGAGAGAGACGCCCTCTGCGGTTGTCGCGGAATACGCACCGTCCGTCTCATCGACCGAGAAGCCCTTGCAGCTGCTCGCGCTGACAGCGGATGCAGCGGCGGTCAGCTCCGGCAGGATGGATTCCTCCATGCCGCGCTTGATCGCTCTGCGGACGAATTCCGGAAAGAGCACCGCACTCTCGGTTGTGGTAAAGAACTTCTCAACCGGATCGCAGTTTTCGCCGCTCACATGGATATCAAAACGCTTGAGCTGACGCTCAAATGCATCGAGACCGGCAAGCTCGGTGCCTGCATACTGCGCAGAGGGATCGGCAGCCTCGAGCGCCTGCGTGAAGCTGCGGTTTGCGAGGTGATACATGCCTTTTTCAAGTCTGACAGAATCGTACATAGCAGTTCCTTTCTGCGGGGGATTTCCCCGTCTGCTGAAATGTTTGTGCGGCTCAGATTCCCTGCTCCGCCTTTGTTTTGCGGTTGCGCAGTTCGATCTCCTCGGCCTGCGCATTCTTGAGTCTTGCGTCTGCGAGCTCGGTCTCATCCTGCAGATTGATCATCTCCCAGAGGATTTCCGGCTCATCGGAAAAGCCCGCGCCGCGGAGCACGGCAGCCCCGATCTTCCGGAGAACGGGCGTCAGCACCCTGCGGAAGTATTCGAGCTCCGAGGTCAGGATATCCGCCTGCTGCGCGGACATCCGCTCCGTTGAGGACCATGTCAGCCCGAGCAGAAACGGCGGAATCGAAAGCTTCGCGACAATCTGCTCAAGCAGCTGCCGGACGGGCACATTCGTGTCAAAGAGCTGATTTTCCGCGCCGATGACCTTGATCCCGATATCACCGACCGCGACAAAATCCTGCACCTCGCCGTATTTTGCAGCGCGGATGCCGTTCTGCCAAGTTTCGGCGATCTCCTGCGCATGCTCTTTTGCGAATGCGGCAGCATCGCCGTCCGGATGATAGGTCACGGCATAGCGGATATTGCCCGCGCGGTCATAGTTCTGCCCGATGCACTCATAGATGCGCAGCAGAATCTGCGAGACAGCAGGCAGTCCGCGCAGGACGGAAACGCCGCAGAGCGCCCCTGCAGGCGGATCGAGCGCCGCAAAGAGGATTCGCTCCGGATACCGCAGCGGGACTTCAGCGCCGCCCTGCATGACAGAGAATCTGCAGCTGCCGCTGCTGTCCGCCCCGACCTTCAGCAGCCCGGGATGCGCAGTCAGAAGTGCAGCAGGCACGCCGTTTTCATCGGGGATGATCTCACCGGCAGCATTGCCGTAGGTCAGCAGGCTGTCGAGCATCTGATCGGCAAAAAGCTGCAGCGAGGTACCGGAGCAGTTGACCGGCACATGATTTGCAAACCGGTCGAGGATCTCCTGCGCCGCGGGATTCTCAGCCGTGAGCCGGAAACCGCCGGTCAGCCGGACAATTTTCCGGATTGCCGCATCAATGACCGGCACGGCAAAGCGCAGCGCATCATAGAGCTGATACTCCTGCGCGGGCAGGGAATCCGGCACACGCAGCGGCAGCGAGCTGACCGGTGCCGCACGCGGCGGAGCCAGCAGCAGCGGCACGCTCTCGGTGTGCACCGGATGCCGGTTTCTGCGGCGGAATTTCGGAAACGCCAATAAAACACCTCCTGTTTGATCTGTGCAAACGATTGTCACCGCCGGACGGCAGCGACATAGAACGCATCCTGCTTCGGCTGATCGAGCACGGTCGAAACGAAGTACCGGATATCGTCCATTGCGTGATCGTTTGCCTTGACGGGCATATCGCGCACCGCCCCGTCATCCCAGACATAGAGCGAAAACTCGCGGATCGTATCGGTGCAGTCCGGCGAAAAGAGGATCTCGCGGCTGCGCAGGGCATCTGCTGTCCTGCGGATGCCGGAGAGCACATCATTTTTCGCAGGCACCACGCGATATTCCCCGTGTCTGCGGATGCATGCGATAAAGCTCGCGGCAGAGGGATCGACCACAATCTGCTCGATCGGGCGGTCACCTGCGAGCCTTCTCAGCGCCGCATAGTGTTCCTCGTCTGTTCTCGGGATACCGGCTTTGCGTGCGTCATAGTAGCTTTCCGCGATGCGGTACCAGCGGTTCCGGCAAAGACCCCATAACCCGAACGAGGCTGGATTCATCGTACCGTAATCGCAGGAAATCACGTATCGCGCAGCCGGTTCCGGCGGCACAGCGATATGCAGTCTTGGTGAGAACATCGGATAGACCAGCCCCTCGGCGGCGATCCAGAGCCCGCGGACATACCGGTCATAGAACACGCCGGAATAGAGCCTTTCGTAGCGTCTGCGGATCGCCGGTGTCAGCGAGGCGTTGTCGCGCATGGTAAAATGCAGATAGAGCGCGTTTTTTGCGTCCGCCTTTTTGATCCACTCCTGATAGAACCAGTGTGCAGGCGAAGCGGGATTGCACGAGAACCAGATTTTTGATCCCGGCACAGAGCATCTCGCCAGCGCCTGCTCGACAAACGAGCGCGGCATCAGCGCGACCTCATCAAAGAGGACGCCCGCGAGCGTCATGCCCTGAATGAGCGCAGCAGAGCTTTCGTCCTTGCCGCCGAAGCAGTAGAAGCGGTTGCATCTGCCGCCCATGCCGATCTCGACATACCCCTGCGTGCCCCGTTCCCTGACATAGAATCCGACAGCCCGCAGCAGCGCGAGCATCGGCTGCAAGAGATTACGTTTCAGGGCGGTTTTGGTCTTGCCGCAGAGCGCAAAATTCTGCTGATGGTACTTTGCCGTCGCCCAGAAGACGAACCCGAGCGAGAGCGCCGTGGTCTTGCCGGAGCGCACCGCCCCGTCACAGATCACCGCATCGTAATCGCGGGTTGCAGGCGCATTCCACCAGTTCAGCACCTTACGCTGTTTCGGTGAAAACGGCACCGGCATCGCAGGCATCCCCGGAATCAAGCGCATCCACCTCCTCCGTCTGACCGCCCTGCAGCGCCTGCATGAGCGCCGCCGCCGCGGCAGCAGAATCGGCAGCACCGGCGCATTCGAGCAGCTTCGTCATGGCGCTGAGCCGGTCTGCGAGCTTGATCTCAATGCCGTTTTTATCGAGCTTGATGCCCGTGACATGAAAGAGATCGAGCGCGCGCAGTTCATCTGGTGAGATTTTCTCAGCAAATACGAGCTTTGCGGCATCATTTGCATCACCGAACGCGAGCCTTGCGAGCCCGGCGGTGACAAGCCCCTGCAGCGGGAGCGCGGGCTGCGCTGCAAGCTGCGAGAGATACCGCCTGCAATAGGCAGAGTGGAGCATTTTCAGCCCGTCATCTGCAGCGGTTTCCGGCGGACACCCTGCTCTGAGCGCCGCCTCCCGGACATTGCCGAGCGCGAGGTACCAGCGGCAGAAAGCCGCACGGCATGATTTGAGTCGATCCATGTTCATTACCACCTTTCGCGGAGTCTGATGCACGGTGAGGGAGCAGCCGGCATCTATAAAGGGTGCCAAAACGGAAAAAGTTGTACGTTTGCGTGCAACTTTTCGCATATCTTTTTATCATTTAACATGTTCAGTCCGGTATTCCGCACATGATATTGTTATATGTTCAACATATAGAGATTTGCAGCACGCGCACAGACTGCTGCACAAACCCGAAAAAATCCGGCAAAAAAATACAGCATTTTCTGTCACAAGCCCGCCGGAAAATATGGATTCCTACAAAATTTGCAAATGATTGAAATTTTGCTTGATTCCTGCCGGATTTCGCAGTATAATATCAAAGCATTAAATTGATGTCCCAACTATCTCTTGAAGATATCTGCTTGTCTTTTTGCCGTGATACTGCGTTAGAAATCCTTGCCCTGCGTCAGCAAGGCGGCGGCTTTCTGCCTTGTCTCACGACAAAAATCCGGCGCATCTATTCTTCAAGATTTAATTGGTACATCAATATTAGTAGGAGAGATGTAAATGGAACAGTCCGCACAAAAACCGACAGCTGACAAGTTGAAACCGAAGCTTTTTTCGGTGATGAAAACCTATACGAAAGCGCAGTTCGTCAAAGACCTGATCGCCGGTGTAATCGTCGCGATCATCGCGCTGCCGCTTTCGATTGCACTCGCACTCGCCTCGGGCGTGAATCCGGAGCAGGGACTTTACACGGCAATCGTCGCCGGATTTCTGGTCTCCTTCTTCGGCGGCAGCCGCGTCCAGATCGCCGGCCCGACGGCAGCCTTCGCAACGATTGTTGCGGGCATCGTCGCCACCGACGGCATGGACGGCCTGATTCTCTCGACGGTCATGGCAGGCATCCTGCTGATTGTCATGGGCTTCTGCCGCTTCGGCAAGCTGCTGAAGTTCATTCCGGGCACGATCACCGCGGGCTTTACGTTCGGCATTGCGGTGACAATCCTGATCGGTCAGGTCAAGGATTTCCTCGGTCTGACATTTCAGAACGCCCCGATCGAAACCGTTGACAAGGTCGCGGAGATCGTCCGATGTTTCGGCACCCTGAACGTGCAGGCGCTCCTGATCGGTCTGCTCTCGCTTGCCGTCCTGATTCTCTGGCCGAAGAAGCTCGAGAAGATTCCCGCCTCGCTGATCGCGGTGATTCTGTGCTCTGCGGTTGTCAAGCTCGCAGGACTGCATGTCAACACCATCGGCGACCTCTACACGATTTCCAACGCACCGCCGAAGTTCGTGCTCCCGCATGTGACATTCAGCGGCATCCGCGCAATGCTCCCGAATGCGTTTACCATCGCGATTCTCGCGGCGGTGGAGTCGCTGCTTTCCTGCGTTGTCTCAGACGGCATGATCGGCTCGAAGCACCGCTCGAATATGGAGCTGATCGCGCAGGGCATCGCGAATATCGGCTCGGCGCTGTTCGGCGGCATTCCGGCAACGGGCGCGATTGCACGAACCGCAGCAAATGTCCGCAACGGCGGCAGAACGCCGGTTGCAGGCATGGTACATTCGATTGTGGTGCTGGGAATTCTGGTTGTCCTGATGCCCTACGCCTCCATGATCCCGATGCCGACGATTGCCGCGATTCTGTTCATCGTCGCGTATAATATGTGCGGCTGGAAGAACATCCGCACGATGCTGAAAACCGCGCCGAAAAGCGATATCGCGGTGCTCGTGACAACCATCGTGCTGACGGTTGTGTTTGATCTGGTTGTGGCAATCGGCGCCGGACTGGTGCTCGCATCGCTGCTGTTCATCAAGCGCATGGCGGATGTCACCGAGGCACACACATGGACGGATTTCGATGACGAGGAAACCGACCCCGACCACATCCGGTACAAAAAAATTCCGGCACGGACAAAGGTCTACGAGATCAACGGACCGATGTTCTTTGCCGCGTCAGAAAAATATCAGTATATGCTGGATAACAGCGATTTTGATGTACTTGTAATCCGTATGCGAAACGTCCCCGCGATTGACGCAGCGGGCGTTGAGGTGCTCTCGGATATCGTGCGCGCCTGCCGCAAAAACGGGATTCAGGTGGTATTCTCGCATGTCAACGAGCAGCCGATGCACGCAATGGAAAAGGCAGGTCTTGCCACAGAGGTCGGCGCAGAAAACTTCTGCCCGCACATCGACCCTGCCCTCCTCCGCGCCGCCGCGCTCGTGAAGAAGTAATGTATCTCCGATGGATCAAAAATGGGGCGCTGCCCCATACCCCGCCAAAGGGACATTGTCCCTTTGGAATCCCGTTTTTTGAAAATGCAGGCAGGTACGTGCTTTTCTATTACACCTTGATATAGGATTCTGAACAGTCTGCACAGCAATATCGTCGAATATAAAACACGTTGCCGGAGCGTCAATACAAAAGTTTTGGTCGAGCTTTTTCAAAAGCTCGCGGGTTCTTAGGGCAGCGCCCTAAGCCGTGCTCCGCAGAGCACGGAACACCCCTGCGTCAAGAGCTCCGCAGGGGTGAATCCGATAAAACGATCCGGTGGATCGTTTTTCGGAGAGGGGCGCCCTGCGATAGAGGGCGCCCCTAAGTAAATTGCAAAGCAATTCACAGACTGCGCATCTATTTAAGATGGCAGCATTGCTGCCCCATTCCCCGCTTAAGGGATACGATCCCTTACGGTTCCCATTTTTGATGTAAAAAGCGCGCAATTACATAATTTTTGAGCATTCCAAATTACACGAAAGAGGCGTAAATATGGCAACGCATTCCGCACATGCCGGAAGACTTCCCGTCCTTCCGAAGCCGCAGCAGTTCGGCGCGGCAGTGATGTCCTTCTGCAAGGCGCAGCCGGTTCTGGTGATCGCATTTCTTGCGGCGGTCATCACGATGTTTCTCGTCCCGCCGGATGCAAAATATCTGGAATACTGCAACCGCACGGTTCTGATCCAGCTGTTCGGTCTGATGACAGCCGTCGCGGGCATCCGCAGCATCGGCGTATTCGATGCGGTCACCGGGACGCTCCTGCGCAAAACGGGAACCGTCCGGCGGCTCGGCACGGTGCTGATGCTGATCTGCTTTTTCACCTCCATGCTCGTGACAAACGATGTGGTGCTGCTGACATTTGTCCCGCTGACGCTGATGCTCCGGCAGCAGCTCGCAGACGAAAAAAGCTGCATCCTGACAATCGTGCTGGAGACAGCCGCCGCAAATCTCGGCAGTATGCTGACACCGGTCGGCAACCCGCAGAATCTCTATCTCTACGATTATTTCCGGATCAGTGCCGGCACATTTCTGCGCGTGATGCTGCCCGCGGGCGCCGTCAGCCTGATTCTGCTTCTGCTATTCTGCCGCCTGCTCCCGAACGCCGCATGCAAGGCGCCGGAGCAGAAAACGCCGCAGATTTCGAGAACGCATGCAGCCGCATATTTTATCCTGTTCGCGCTGTGTCTCTGCTGCGTGTTCCGCCTGATTCCGGATCTTGTGCTGCTCCCGATCGTCATCCTCACCGCGCTGATCTTTGACCGCAGCCTGCTGAAAAAAGTCGATTACGCGCTGCTTGCGACATTCGTCTGCTTCTTTGTGTTTGTCGGCAACATCGGCAGAATCGGCGCCGTGCGGGATGCAGTTTCCGGCATGCTGACAGGGCATGAGCTGCTGATTCCGGCGCTGCTCTCGCAGGTGATCAGCAATGTACCGGCAGCCGTGATGCTTGCAGGCTTTACGGATGCGGGCACATCGCTGCTGCTCGGCGTCAATCTCGGCGGACTCGGCACAATGATCGCATCGCTTGCAAGCCTGATCTCGTTCCAGTTCTACCGCAAATCCGAGGGCGCACAGACTGCACGCTATTTCCGCGTGTTCACGGTGATCAACTTCACCATGCTCCTGATTCTGCTCCTCTTTGAATCCCTCGTGATCGGCATTGCCGCACGGTGATTCTCAATCAAAAACAAAATCCGCTGAAACATGCAGACATGCACATTTCAGCGGATTTTTTTATCCTGCGTTCAGGGAGATTTACTTCTGCGCCGGATTCATCACATAGCCCATGAACACGGGGATATGATGCACCTCATCCATGATGACAAAGATGAACGGACGGTTCAGATCAACGCGCTTCGGCTCCGGCTCAACGGACGATTTTTCCAGCATTTCGACGGCGGTGACAGCCCCGGCCTTTGTGCCGTTTTCATCGAGCTGGATGAAGGTCTTGTGCAGCACTCTGCCGATGTAGGCATCGCCCTCGTTCAGTCCGGTAAAGTCTGAAAGTTTATCATCGAAAGCGGCAGGCATGCCGAGATTCTTGAGCGCACCGGAAAGCTCGGTATCATAAGCAAACTTGAACTTTGGCATTGTCGTAATCACAGGGCATTGCTGCCGCTTGTTCAGCAGCTTTTGCAGCGATTCCTGCGTCATCATGCCGATGTAATCTGCAACGGTCACGCTCTTGGATTTCTTCGGCAGGATCGCAGCAAAGCTGTAGCCGCAGTCCTTGTAATACTTGACAAAGCCGGTCGCGTACGCATCCTCAAGATAGATACCCAGCTTTGCATAGAGCATATCCGTCTCAAATGCCTCGCCGTCATACGGCGTAAACTTGCTCTTGAAAACTTCATCGGTGGTATAGGGCGTATCCCATTCCGCCTCAAACGCCAGCGCGTTGATGAGATACATGAATACATCATCACTCGGGAATTTATCAAGCAGATTCGGGATCATTTCGTGTGTGTTCTCGTTCACCCAGCCATTGATGTCATCGAGCGTCTGCTGATTGAACGGTGCGCGGAATGCATCGGCGCCGTAGTAATTTGCATTGGTCTGCAAAAATTCCTGCGGCACGGAGATCTGCGGTGCGTCCTTGATCCAGATCGAATTTGCCGGATAGAGCGCGGCTTTTTCTTTGTTCGGCAGCGTGTTCAGCAGGTCTTTGTAATAGGCGTTGAGATCTGCGATTTTGAGGTCACCGCCGAGGACATTCTCCATTTCGGAGAGTGTCTGCTCTCTTGCGCCGTTTGCGGTCATGGAGAGCGCAACGGAGACTGAAAGCGGCGAAATCAGCAGATTCTTCCGCTCCTCATTGCTGCGGTCGGATTCCTTGAACAGACCTGCTGCAAATGCATACTGACTGTCTGTAAATGCTTCATCAACAGTTTTCGATTCGGCATCTGCCGCCGTGATGTCCTGCATCAGATTGACGGTCTTTCCGACCGGCGAAGGCGGCTGCTCCGGTCCGAGTGTCGGTCGCTTTTTCGCGATGTATTCGAGGATTGCGACGGTGTCATCTTTGGTGACATCGCCGTCGCCGTTGACATCCGCGAGCTGCTTGCCTTGTGCGGAGATCACCGCTGTTTTGTCCTCGGCGGAATAGCGCGCGAGCAGCACTGCATCGGAAACATCGACGCTGTGATCGAGGTTGACATCACCGTAATCGTAACTGTCAGCCTGCGCGGTGTCCTCGGCGGATACTGCATAAGACAGCCCTGTGCTGCCGAGCATCAGGCAGCTTGCAAAGAAAGCTGCAAAACGTCGTGCGTATTTCATATTCGACTCCTTTCCGGTATGCCGTTCACTGCTGTGTCGGATCCATGACATAGCCCATGAAGATCGGCAGGTTGGTCTCATTATTCAGGATCATAAACAGGAACGGACGGTTAAGAAAGACCTCTTTTCTTTCAAGCGGTCCGCAGTTGCCCGCTATCATGACTGCTGTTACGGCAGCGGCTCTCGTGCCTTCTTCATCCACTTCGATGAAAGTCTTGTGCAGCACTTCGCTGATATAGGAATCCGGAATTGCATTCAGGTTGGTCAGATCTGCGATGCCCGGTTCAAATGCCTTTTTCAGGCCCATTGTCTGCAATGTATCCTTGAGCTTCTTATTGTACTCAAATTTGAATTTCGGCATCAGAGTCAGGACGGTATCTTCCGATGCAGAACCGAGCAGCTTGCCGAGCGCTTCTCCGTCCAGCCCCTTGATGTACTCGGAGACTGTTGTCCCCTCATTCGGCAGCACCGCCGCGAAGCTGAATTTGCCGCCCTTATAAGGCTTGATAAAGCCGGTCGCTTTTCCGTCATCGAGATAGGTGGCTTCTACTCCGTTCATGTATTTCACTGCGACCTGCTGACCGTCCTCGCAGGTGAAATCGCCGGGATTGACGTTATAAGACTGATACTTCGTCTGCCACTCCGCATCGAACGCTACCGCATTGATCAGATACATGATCTCCTCATTACTGATCTGTTGAATCAAGGACGGGATCATCTCCTGGGTATTGGTGTTCACCCAGCCGTTGATATCATCAACGGTTGACTGATTGAACGGCGCTTTGAAGAAATCCGCGTTGTAATAGGATTTCGTTGCCTTGAGGAATGCATCCGGCACGATAAGGCGCTCCGCATCATCGCGCGCCCAGATCGAGTTTGCGATGTGGAGCTTTGCCTCATTTTCCGCGGTCAGATTCTTGATATAATCCGCATAGTACGCATTGAGATTTTCAATGCCGAGATCGCCGCCGAGCACCTTTTCCATCTCGGCAAGCGTCTCACCCTTTGCGCCGTTCGCGGTCATGCCGAGCGCGAGCGAAACCGAAAGCGGCGAGATCAGCAGGTTCTTCTGCTGCTCGTTTTCCAGACGGTGCTTGCTCTCATCAAGGTCGGTTTCGCGCAGCAGATTTGCCGCAAATCCGAGCTGCGAGCTGATGAATGCGCTGTCCGCCTTTTTGCCCGCGACTTCATCTGCATCCATGTCTGCGGTCAGGCAGACGGTCTTTCCGACCGGTGCAGGCGGCTGCTCCGCCGGACCGAGTGTCGGGCGCTTTTTCGCGATGTATTCGAGGATTGCGACGGTGTCATCTTTGGTGACATCGCCGTCGCCGTTGACATCCGCAAGCTGCTTGCCTTGTGCGGAGATCACCGCTGTTTTGTCCTCAGCGGAATAGCGCGCGAGCAGCACAACATCGGATACATCGACGCTGTGATCGAGGTTGATATCGCCGTAATCATAGCTGTCGGCGGGTGTTTCATCCGCTGCGGAAACCGCTGACGGTACGCACATGCTGCAGAGCAGCAGGCAGCCTGCAAACAGTGCTGAGATACGATTCAAATGCTTCATAATAATACTCCTTTCGTTATTCAGGCTTCTGCGTCGGATCCATCACATAGCCGATAAACACCGGCAGTTTGTGTTCATTATCCACGATCATGAACAGGAACGGGCGATCCAGATTGACGTGCTTCGGCTCCTCCGGCATTGCCTCGTCCGCTGGGTCAATCGCTGTTACCGCGGCAGCCTTTGTTCCTTTTTCATCGACCTGGATAAAGGTCTTGTGCATCACCTTGCTGATTCTCGTGCCGGGGATCTCATTCAGTCCGGTCAGGTCTGCATTCTCCGTAAATGCCAGATCCATTCCCATATTCTGCAGCGCTGGAACGAGCGATGTGCCGTAATCAAAGGAGAATTTCGGCAGTGTTGTGTAAACGGTGTCATAGCTTGCGGAATTCAGCAGCTTTTGCAGCGAATCCGCATTCATATCCTTGATGTAGTCTGCAACGGTTGTGCCCTCGTTCGGCAGCACCGCGGCGAAGCTGTATTTGCCGCCCTTGTAATCCTTCATGAAGCCGGTTGCCTTGCCGTCATCGAGATAGACGCCCAGCTCATCATGCATCATGTCCGCGGTGACCTCGGTGCCGTCCGCAAGTGTGAATTTGCCCTCACGCACCTGTTCATCGAGCAGCGGCCATTCCCATGCGCCGTCAAACGCAACCGCATTGATCAGATACATGATCTCGTCATCATAGATCTTGTCAGTCAGCTTCGGGATCATGTCCATGGTGTTCTTCTTCACCCAGCCATTGATATCGTCCACGGTGCTCTGGTCAAACGGTGCCTTGTAGAAATCAGCGTTGTAATAGGATTTTGTTGTCCTGAGGAATGCGTCCGGCACGATCAGCCGCGCTGCATTGTCGCGCGCCCAGATCGAATTTGCGATGTGCATTTCTGCGCCCTCCTCCGAGGGCAGATTCTTCACATAATCCGCATAATATGCGTTGAGATTTTCGATCGTGAGATCGCCGCCGAACAGGTTTTCCATTTCGCTGAGCGTCCCGCCCTTTGCACCGTTTGCCGCCATGCCGAGCGCAAGCGAAACCGAAAGCGGCGAGAGCATCAGATTCTTCGGTGCTTCATTTTCCCCGCGTTCTGCGCTCTCCATGCGGTCGGTCTCGCGCAGGAGATTTGCCGTGAAACCGAGCTGCGCACGGATGAATGCGCTGTCCGCCTTTTTGCCCGCGACTTCATCCGCATTGAGATTCTCCGTCAGGCAGACCGCCTTGCTGACAGGCTCCTGCGGCTGCTGCACACCGAGTACCGAACGCTTCTTCGCGATGTACTCGAGAATCTGCAGCGTGTCATCCTTCGTGACCTCGCCGTCGCGGTTGACATCGGCATTGCCTCTGCCCTCTGCGGAAATCTTCGCGGATTGATCCTCTGCGTTGAAGCGGGCAAGCAGCACCGCATCCGAAACGTCGATCTGCTGATCGAGGTTGACATCGCCGTAGAGCGGTTTTGCCGGCTCATCGGCGAACGCGGAAAGGGGTGTGACACAGGTCCCCGAAAGGATGCATAGCGCCATGGCAGCTGCGATGTGTTTGACTGACGTTTTCATAAAAATCCCTCCCATAAAAATGTTACCCGTTATTTTGCAGACAGCGCCCTCCTGTCCTCAATTTAATCTTATCACTTCTGCACAAAAAAGTCAATGATGTGTACAACGAAATGCACGATGAAAAAAATTTTATATTTGGTGTAACCGTAAAACTGCACAAATCCGGACGTACTGTTTTATGCACCACGCCAGAAAACGCATGCAAAAAAAGCAGCCGCATCTTTCACAAATGCGGCTGCTTCCTGCTTTCTGCTTCATCCGAAGCGGATCATTTTACTTGCGGCTGTCATCCGAATCCTGCCCGGAATGCTTCTGATCCTTGCGCTTTTTCGGGCTTCCGGACACAAAGATTTCCGCAGCGATCATGCCTGCAAAACAAACCACGCAGAACACAATCAGCAATGATTTTTCCATATCGGTTTCCTCCTGATTCATATTGTGCAAAACTGACAAAATACAAACCGGAGAAAATCTCCTTGTGCCCGTCCTGATCGTGTATATATCGGATGATATATTTTCTGCTGAATGCGATTTCCTTTGCCGCAAAAACTGCGATCAGGAACAAGCAGCATCCGAACACAGGGACACTGGCAAAGCGGTTCAGCAGATATTGCAGGAATAAGGGATGCGTTCTTTTGCCCGCGGCATGATACGCAGCATACCGGACGGCGCCTGCCTCCGGCTCCTCCGCGTTCTGCAGGACAACAGGCAGCATCAGGTCGGCATAAGCCTGCATATATGCCGCAGCACAGGGCTTCTGTTCCCGCGCCGCCTCGAACAGCTCCGGCTGAACATTCAGCGCAGCAAGCAGCGGAAAGATACAGAGCGCCGCAAACAGCGCTGTCATGCGTTTCCATAGGTTTCTGACCGGCGTCAACTGTATCCCCTCTTTCCTGCAAATTGCGGTTCAGCGCACTGAACCCTTTATATTGATGTCCCAACTATCTCTTGAAGATATCTGCTTGTCTTTTTGCCATGATACTGCGTTAGAAATCCTTGCCTTGCGTCAGCAAGGCGGCGGCTTTCTGCCTTGTCTCATGACAAAAATCCTGCGCATCTATTCTTCAAGATTTAATTGGTACATCAATAGTATAGCACAGGCTGGCAGATTTTTCAAGTTAATTTGATCTGCCTGTTCTTGTGCATCCGGCATAAAATCCGGATACTGCTTTTGTGCATTCCGACAAAGCTGTAATAATGATATTGACAAGTTCGTGAAAGCATGCTATAATTCAATCACAAGTTGAAACCGCGACGGTTACAACTTTACAAATCACAATTATCATGTTATAATCAGGAGGTACACATTATGAAAATCGCAGTTGTTTGTGCAAACGGCAAGGCAGGTCAGCTGATCACGAAAGAGGCTGTAAACAGAGGATTTGACGTTACAGCAGTTGTCAAGGGAGAGAACAAGTCCGCTGCTCAGAACGTGATCGTGAAAGACCTGTTCGACCTGACCGCAGCAGACCTTGCAGGCTTTGACGCAGTTGTGGACGCATTCGGCGCGTGGACACCTGAGACACTTCCGCAGCATTCCGCATCTTTGAAGCACCTCTGTGATGTTCTTTCGGGAACTGACACAAGACTGCTCGTTGTCGGCGGTGCAGGCAGCCTGTATGTGAACGCAGAACATACCGCCTGCGTTTCTGACGGCGCTGATTTCCCCGAAGCGTTCAAGCCGCTGGCTTCTGCTATGGCAAAGGCGCTGGGCGAACTCCGTCAGAGAAATGACGTCAAATGGACTTACATCAGCCCTGCGGGCGACTTTCAGGCGGACGGCGAGCGCACCGGCAAGTACATTCTCGCAGGCGAGGAGCTGAAGCTCAACTCGAAGGGCGAGAGCATTATCAGCTATGCTGATTACGCAATTGCTATGGTCGATGAGATCGAAAAGGGCGGTCACATCGGGCAGCGAATCAGCGTGGTAAGAGAGTAAAGAGAGATGATAGTCTATGCAGATCACAAGTAAATTCACGGCGGCGGTGCATATCCTCACCTGCATTTCGGTCTTTGACGGACAGATGCGCGTGACGAGCGATGTGCTCGCGGGCAGTACGGGCGTCAACGCGGTCATTGTGCGCAATGTGCTGTCGCAGCTCAAAGCGGCGGGAATCGTCGAGACCCGTCAGGGCAGCGGCGGTGCGCATCTCGCAAAACCGCTCGATCAGATCACGCTGTATGATATTTACAAAGCAGTGGACTGCACAGACGATGACGGACTTTTCCGGTTTCACGGCAGCCCCAATCCGGAATGTCCCGTCGGGCGGAATATCCACAGGGTTATGGACGGCAAACTTGCGGCTGCACAGCGGGCGCTGGAAACCGAGCTGAAAGGTACAACACTTGCGGAAGTGGTCGCCGAAACACAGAAAATCATCGACGCAGAATGAATCAGGCGTGTGCGGACGGCTTGTCGGCACACGCTTTCCATAGGAGGACAGGATGACAGCGATTGAATATCTGAAATTTATCGCGGACGAGATACACTCCACTGTCGTCGCGACAGTGGACGGAGACGGTCTGCCCGTTACCTGCGTGATCGACATGATGCACGCGGATGAAAACGGTCTCTTTTTTCTCACTGCAAAGGGCAAGGATTTCTATCGGCGGCTGAAGGACAGGGGCTATCTTGCACTCTCCGGCAAAAAGGGCGCGGATACCATGCACTGCACCGCGGTTTCCGTCCGCGGAAAGGTGCGGGAGATCGGGGCGGAGATGCTCCCTTTGCTGTTTGAAAAAAATCCCTATATGCTGGAAATATATCCCACCGAAGAAAGCCGTAAGGCACTCACGGTATTTCAGATATACGAGGGCAGCGGCGAGTGGTTTGACCTCTCAAAAAAGCCCATCGAGCGGGACAGCTTTTCGTTCGGCGGCGCGGAACAGCGGGCAAGCGGATACTATGTGACCGATGCCTGCCTCAGCTGCGGCGCATGTCTCGCGGACTGCCCGCAAAGCTGTATTGATCTGACCGGAGACAAAGCCGTGATCCGGCAGGAGAACTGTCTGCACTGCGGAAACTGTGCGGCGGTCTGTCCTGCGGGTGCTGTCAAAAGGAGATGATTGAATGAACAAAGCAGAAGAACTGATCCGCTTTCTGCTCGCAGAGCGAAAGGAACTCCGCGGAGCGGAAATCCCCGAAACCGAAGCCGAACAATTCAGGATGTACAGGAGCCTTGTCAACATCCGCCCTGCCGTCAAAGCGGACGAGGAATATTTACAGGCGGAGGACGCCTATCTCACGGCGCTGACCGCGCAAAAGGGCATCACGGATATTGCTGACCTGACCCCCGCTGAGGAGGGCATCTATCTCTGGAAAGGCGACATCACCACGCTGAAATGCGGCGCGATCGTCAACGCGGCAAATTCCGGCATGACGGGATGCTGGCTGCCGTGTCACAGCTGCATTGACAACTGCATCCATACATTTGCAGGTGTGCGGCTGCGGTACAAATGCGCGCAGATCATGGAGGCGCAGGGACACGAGGAACCGACCGGCAGGGCAAAGATCACGCCCGCCTACAATCTGCCCTGCGGCTATGTGATTCACACCGTCGGCCCGATTGTGGACGGGCAGCTCACGGAGACGCACTGCAGACTGCTGGAAAGCTCCTACCGGAGCTGTCTCGAAATCGCTGTGCAGAATCATGTGCAGTCCATCGCGTTCTGCTGCATTTCGACCGGCGTGTTCGGTTTTCCGCAGCAGGAGGCGGCAGAGATTGCCGTGCGCACTGTCAGAGACTTCCGCAGAACGCACGGTATACAGGTCATTTTCAATGTGTTCAGGGAGGACGATCATGAGATTTACAAGAGACTGCTCGGCGGAACCTGACCGCCTGAAATATGAAATCGAAACCGCGGATGCAATCGTTGTCGGTGCAGGCGCAGGACTTTCCACCGCCGCAGGCTTCACCTATTCCGGCGCGCGCATGCAGCAGTACTTCGCGGATTTCGTCGAAAAATACGGGTTCAGGGATATGTACACCGGCGGATTCTATCCGTTCCCGACGCCCGAAGAACAGTGGGCGTACTGGTCGCGCTATATCTATATCAACCGCTATATGGATGCGGACAACGGCACATACAAGCGGCTGTTTGAGCTGCTGAAAGACAAGGATTATTTTGTCCTCACGACAAATGTCGATCACCAGTTTCAGAAGGCTGGCTTTGACAAACACCGCCTGTTCTATACGCAGGGCGACTACGGTCTCTGGCAGTGCAGCGAACCCTGTCACCAAAAGACCTATGACAATGAGGAGACTGTCCGCGCGATGGTTGCGCAGCAGAAGGATATGCGGGTTCTCGCAGAGCTTGTGCCGCACTGCCCTGTCTGCGGCAAGCCCATGAGCATGAATCTCCGCGCCGATGATACCTTTGTCGAGGACGAGGGCTGGCACGCCGCTGCGGAACGGTACGAGGAATTTCTCCGCCGTCATGAGGGGATGCATGTGCTGTATCTGGAACTGGGCGTCGGCATGAATACGCCGGCAATCATCAAATTCCCGTTCTGGCGCATGACCTATGACAACCCCGATGCGGTCTATGCCTGCGTGAATTTCGGCGAGGCATATGTGCCCGAACAGATCAGAAAACAGAGCATCTGCATCAACGGGGATATTCACGATGTGCTGTGCAGGCTTTGATACAGAAAAGATATAAAAATATAAGCCGCTCCAATCAACGCCAATTGGAGCGGCTTTGTTTTATATTCACCCGCAAAACGCAAGAGCGCTTTTGAAATTAGAAATGAGAAATTAGAAATGAGAAATTGCGGTATCGCCTGCGGCGATGATTTTTATAAAAAGTGAAATGAGAGATTACCTGCCCGTTCCGCTGTTGACCTCCTATCGCAAATCGGAGCTGCTTTGTTTTATTTCAGCATAAATATGGGCGGATGGAGCTGTGAAGAACAAGTGAATCGTGAATAGTGAAAAGTGAAAAATGAATAACAAAATGGGGTATGGGGGAAACGCCCCCATTCTCAATCCGTCGGAGATACCTTTCCCCCTTCCGGTGATTGACTTTCCGGCGCGGCTCTGGTATAATAACCGGTAGCGGACAGAACGCCGCAATCAAAATGCACAGAGGTGATGCAGCATGAAACTGTTTGAATCATTATTCGGACATAAACCGGAAATCAGCACGCCGGAGCAGACGCCGCCAAAGCCTGCATGGCAAAATCTGCCTGCGGATTTTACAGTGACCGATCCCGCCTCCGCAAGGCTGTTCTTCATGGCGTGCGCGGGCGATGCGGAGATCATGACCGGGCATTTTCCGCAGAATGTTTATAAGGATTTCAAATCAGTTGCGGATTATCCGATGCTCTGCAGCTTTACAAAATCCTATGCGCTGAAAAAGTTTGACAGCATCCTGCACGGTGCGGAAACACAGGTGCAGGCGGTGATGCAGGACGTATTTCATGTTGCGCGATACTGGGGCATGGATTTCTACGATCCGGAAATCATTGAAAAGCTGACCGCCGTCATCAGTTTTTGCGGCGAGAAAAAGCTCCGCACCGGCGACCTCTGGCTCAAGCACTATCTGAGCCGGTACAACAACAGCGGCAGGGAGATCATGAAGGTATATGACCTTGTCCATGTGACCGATGCCTATCTTGCGCAGAAATATCCGGACAACACCGATTATTACATCGGCGAGATCATAAAACTTTGCAGCACATTAAAGGGGCTGATGCTTGAGGCTGCAGAGCCCGATCCTGCATGCTCAATGGAATTTGCACTTGCCGAAGATCAGGATATTGACCGCATCCTCGCGGAATTTTCGGCAATCCACAACGGCAGCGCCGGTCACATCAAGGGCATGATTCACCAGCTCAACTGTGTCTACGGCGTCCGGACACCTGCTTTCTTCCTCACCGCCGCAAGTGACGCTGTCAATTCCGGCAGCAATCATTCGTGGGATACATTCCGGTTTGCGGTTGTGTTTGCGCAGGAGAATGTGACAGCCGTGTTTGAATGCTGGCGCGATCAGAACGGGTATTTCTATCCGGAGAGCAGATTCCGGAAACAGTATCCGATTCTGGAGCAGTATCAGAAGGCACTCGCAAAGGCAATCGCATTCTACAGAAACCGCGAGGCTGCTGAGGCATTCCGGAGTCGGATTGAAGCCGAAAATCCGGCATTCCGCTTCTCCGATGTTTTCTTTGCGCGGCGCGATCAGCTCTGCAAACGCTACGGCGAATGCTTCACCGCACTGCGCACGCGCATCCGTGACCAGTCAATCAGCGGGACACTGACAGAGCTGCTCGATGCCTGTGAGATCGTTTCCCCGATCATCGGCATTGATCAGACCGAATTTTGTGAGCCTGCAGCGGAACAGGATATCCGCGAATGTGAAGCGCGGACGGGCGTTACCATTCCGCAGCCGATGCGTGAATTCCTGATGTTCTCGAACGGCGCGAGCCTGTTTGAAAACTCCACACGAATCTGGGGAACCTCTGAGATCGGCAAATATACGCTCGACGGCTACGATGACGAAAATGCCGCGGTCTATCTGCCGATCGGTGATTTTATCGGGGACGGCACGCAGTTCGTGCTCAGCAAAGAGACCGGCGAGATCGGCGAATACGATCACGAAACCGGCGAAGTGGAACTATACGGAGACTTTGAAGATTTCCTCAGTGAGATCATGGATTTCCATTGCAGTGATTATGCAGACATCGTCTGATGCAAACCAACAATGATTTGCAAAATAAATCCGGTAAGATGAAGCCGCTCCAATCAACGCCAATCGGAGCGGCTTTGTTTTATATTCACCCGCAAAACGCAAGAGCACGAGTGAAATTAGAAATGAGAAATTAGAAATGAGAAATTGCGGTATCGCCTGCGGC
The DNA here is from genome assembly GCA_017523995.1 of Oscillospiraceae bacterium. The sequence goes on from JAFWUX010000004.1 coordinate 27,201, forward strand.
GATGATTTTTATAAAAAGAGAGATGAGAGATTTCCTGCCCGTTCCGCTGTTGACCTCCTATCGCAAATCGGAGCGGCTTTGTTTTATTTCAGCATAAATATGGGCGAATGGAGCTGTGAAGAACAAATGAATCGTGAAAAGTGAAAAATGAAAAACAAAATGGGGTCTGGGGATAATATCCCCAGTGGGGGTATGGGGGCAACGCCCCATTCTCAATCCGTCGGAGACACCTCTCATCATCCTGCGGAAAGCTCCGTGCCGCCCCATTCCACAACTGCAAACCCTGTCCGTTCAAAGGTGCTGAGCTGCTGCGGCGCGATCTCGACCGCATGCTCCAGCGGCAGATACACCATGAACACGCGGCATATGCTGTCCGGCTCCGGCGTGATGTGCAGCTTTGCAGTATCGGTATAGGCTGCACCCTGGAATGTGATAAGATTATACGGATTGTGCTCCATGCGCGGCAGCCAGTAGACGATAAACTCATTTCGCTCCGATTCCGTCAGTCCCATTTCGGTGAGCGCGCCCTTGAGGAACTGTTCGGTATCGCTGCCCGCAACGCAGAAGCCCTGCGAAAGATCAAAGGCATTGCTGCCATGCACGCTGTCCCAGAACAGATATCTGTGATGCGTGCCGTCTGCCTTGTTTGTCAGTGTGCCGTCCGGCGAGGCGGTCACATCCCATCCGTTGTGATACTTCGGGTAGGTTGTTGCAAGCTCGGATGTTGTCAGCTCCAGCTCGACATGGACATCGGTCTCCTGCTCGGGATAGAGATAAATGACCGGTTTATCAAACGCAACATCTGCAAACCTAATGTTCGGCTCGTCGCTGTTGTCGCATTTGGTTTTGATCCAGCCGCCGTTGACATAAACCCAGTCCTCATCGCCCTTGTTGTAGCCTCTTTCAATGAAGAATGCAAACTGCTCGAAGGTGCCGACCACCATATAATCCGTGCCGGGACCTGCATAAAGATTCAGATTGTCGCCGATCACATAGAAGCCGCTGTATTGTTCAGCAGGGGTATCCGGCTTCACGATCTCCGTATGCTGACGGAAATATTCCTTCTTCATCATCGCGAGATCCGCTGCATTGAGGATGTTGTCGCGGCAGAAATCGGCGGCGTTCCAGTCCGTGATTTTTACATCCTGCCCGAGCAGCAGCTTTGTCAGCAGGACAATATCCGCGATCGTGAATCCGTCGCTGCCGTTGAGATCGCCGCCTGCATGCCACTTCATTTTGCAGGTCATGTAAGTCCGATACTGACCGGATCCTTCACCCTCAAACTTTGCCCCGCTGTAATAGCCGGCATTCGACTTCGGATAGTAAAAATAGTCATCTGTCCTGGAAATGATGCGGGTAGAATCAAATTTGGCGGGATTGGATTTGATCTGAAATGTCTCCGTGGTAATCGGATCATCCGGAGCGCCGCTGCCCGACTGCCGCATCAGAACATCCCCGCCCGAGGATGTGTCGATCAGCGCGCCGGTATCCTGATCCTGCAATGTCAGGATGAGATCGTGTTTTTTCTGCTCCGACTGGTCATAGACGAGCGTGCAGTCCTCCTTGACCTCATATGTGCCGATGTACTGATCCGTCGGCTCCGCACCGGGCACATCTCTGCCGACCGTCCAGTTGACATACACCGTGCCGTCTGTGACAGGCAGATACAGAATCACTGAGGATGATCCGGTGCCGTCCTCAGACCACACGCGGAACGGTTTGCAGTTCGACTCGAGCACCTGTCTGATCTCGCAGCCGTCATCGCTCTCCTGCGTCATTTTGAGGGTGTCGCCCGTGCTGCGGTTCACATCCGCGCAGTAGATGATATAATCATCAAAAACGGACGCTCTGCCGAAATCATCAAAAAATGCATCGTATTCCGCTTTGCAGTCCGGCACCCAGCCCCAGAGACCGCTCTGATACATGTTGCCGTCTGCATTGCCGAAGCGGAACGTTTCTGTTGTCTTGTATTCGTCACCAATTTTCTCCTGCCACGCGACAGTCAGCTCCAGATCGTCCAGCACGCGGAACAGCGCCACCTCAAAGACAGGCTGCGTTTTGCGGTCTGCAAATTCCTCAAAGTATTTGTAGTCATGCGAGGGATTGCCGACGCTGTCGCAGTAATCCTCATATGCCTTGACGGCTTCTGCGTCTGCCGGATCCGGCTTTTCGGGGATTTCGAGCGCGTAGATCTTCGGCTGACTGCACGCAGGCGTATCGACCGTTGTCATGCTGCCGCCGAGCTCAAACCGGTAATCATCCGTTCTGAACTGCTGCATCCCCCGCACAAGGCAGATGACGCCGTCCGCGACATAGGATTTGCCGTGCGTGTTCCGGAACTCCATTGCAGACGCAAAATCATGCGGCACCCAGTCCGGCAGTGTGCCGAACAGCGGATCGGTCAGGGCACCGTTTTCACCGTCCGCATCAGCAGCCTGCGCAGGCAGCATCGGGAGCATGGATGCAAGCAGCATACAGGCAGTCAGACATGCAAATCGTTTCGCTTTCATAGTGTGTTCCTCCGTTCTGTTTCAAATTGTGGATGTGGTACGTTATGCAGATTCCTTCTGCGATTGCTCTGTCCGGATATAGCGCTTTTTGAGCTGCTGATTCATCAGCGCGGTGTGTTTCTTGTCAATCAGATAGTGTACAAAGCAGGTGAACAGATAAATAAAGACAACTGCAAAGAATGTCAGCAGCGCGGATACGGGCGTGATGCTGCACCAGCCGAACAGGTGAAGCATCAACAGCGTGATTCCGTAGATCGCCAGAAAATGCACGATCCAGAGCACCCACGAGAGCCGGACGCTTTTGGTATCCAGACAGATCAGGGCGGCAGAGGGCAGCGCGGTGATCAGACCGCTCAGCAGAATCTGCCACAGCATGGCACTCTCAGGCTGCGTGCCGGATACGGTCAGAAAAATCGCCGCCGCGATCAGCACCGCGGTTGTGATGTCCACAAAATAATGCAGCAGCGAGATCAGAAACTCTTTGATCATGATTCCACCTCCTCAAGCCCGAGCCGGATTTTCAGATGATGCACATACTGCCGCGAAATGACGATCTTTTCGCCGTTTTTCAGATGTGCCTCCAGTCTGCCGCTGAACAGCGGGGAGAGATACTCAATCTTCTCCATGTTGACGATCATCGACTTGGAACATCGCACAAAATCCAGCGCGCCGAGCATCGTTTCCAGCTCATAGAGCTTATATTTGACTTCGTAAACCGCGGAATGATAATAGGCAAACACGCGGCTTTCATTCGCCTCAAAATAGAATACGTCCTGATAGTTCAGCCGCACGATCTTCCCTTCGAGATATCCCGTGAGCTCGGTGTTTGCGGTCTGAAAGGCGCACAGCATGGCAATCAGCCGCTGATCCGGCGAGGCGCACCGGACAATCACCGCATCCTCCTCATCGGGCTGCGGGGTTTCTATGATGATTTTCATGTTCAGTGATCAGCCTCCGCTTCTGCAGTTTCAGATTCCGTCAGAATCCAGCGTCAGTGTGCCGCCGTGCCGCAGCTGATAAACGGGCACGCGGTTCTTCATTGCATCCGCAAATTCAGCCGGATCCGCCTCCGTGCTGAACGGCGGAAAGGTATCATCAAAATGTGTGAGCAGAATCGCTTTCGGTTGCAGCCGCGCGCAGATCTCCGAGGCGGTCTCACAGAGCGCGCCGAATCCCTGATACGGGAACAATGCGAGGTCAGCACCCGCCGGATAATCCGTATCGGCGGCAAGCGCAAGGCTGCCGAGAATCAGAATCCGCCTGCCGTACACCTCAATGAGATAGCAGAGCGACTCGTGCTTTTCGCGGCATCGGGCGATTGTCCGCAGCTTTTTGAGAATCCCGCGGCGGTTTTGCAGGACGCGCCTGCTGCAGATCGTTTTCAGGATATCCCCCGCCCCGAGCCGGATGTGACTGCCTTTCAATGCGGTGATCCGGAACGCACCGGCAGCAAATGCATCCCCCGCCGCAATGCGGTGCAGATGCGCCGCTGCAACGCCCATTCTGCGCAGGCTGCGATACGGCGCGTTTGTGCATGAAATCCGCGTATCTGCGCGCACAAGCGCCGGAATGCTGCTGATGTGATCGAAATGCCCGTGCGAAACAAGGATCCGGCTGCATCCGGAAAAGGCATCCGGCGCGACCGTGACACGGCTCTCCGGAAACGGGTAAAAGGGGTCGATCAAAAGCTGCGAATCCCCTGCCACAATCCGCACCGATGCCGTGCCGTACCATGTAATCCTGATTTTGTTCTGCTGCATATGCGATCAGCTCTTTCCAATGTTTACAGATATCCTGCTCCTATCTTATATCATAGCACAACCGGATTCCGCTGTCAATGCAACTTACCCTAAAAATAATACAACTTAGCGGGCAGGCGGGCAGTGCCCGCATCCATTTTGCTAAAGGTCTGTTTTGTGTTTGCTGGATTCATCTTCTGTTTATGAATCAATCAAAGTTGGCTGTGCCTGCCTCCATTTTGCGCGGGCAGTGGCGGGCAGTGCCCGCCTCCATATTGCTAAAGGTGTGTTTTGTGTTTGCTGGTTTCATCTTCTGTTTTTGAATCAATCGCAGCGGGCAGTGCCCGCTTCCATTTTGCTAAAGGTCTGTTTTGCGTTTGCTGGTTTCATCTTCTGTTTTTGAATCAATCAAAGTTGGCTGTGCCTGCATCCGATTTTTCATAGCTGACAAAGAACCATTTATAAGATCATCCGCGCAGCGGATACCGCAATTTCTAATTTCTATTTTCTCATTTCTAATTTCAAAAGCGCTCTTGTGTTTTGCGGGAGAATATGCTACAATAGAAGAAGCAACGCTTCGTGAAAGGGAGGATTTCAATGGATATCAGAAAAATAATTGCGGAAATGTCGCTGGAGGAGAAAGCATCCTTTGTCTCCGGCGCAACCGCATGGACAACGGATGATCTCGAACAGGCGCACGGTGTGCCCGCCATATTCATGTGCGACGGTCCGCACGGACTCCGCAAGCAGGATCTTTCGCTGAACCGTCAGGCGGATATCTATGTCTCGATTGACGCGGTCTGCTTTCCGACCGCCTGCGCGACCGCCGCATCCTTTGACCGTCAGCTGATGGAGAACATGGGCACTGCACTCGGAAAAGAGTGTCAGGCGGAGGATGTTGCCGTGATCTTAGGTCCTGCGGTCAATATCAAGCGCTCGCCGCTCTGCGGAAGAAACTTTGAGTATATCTCCGAGGACCCTTATGCAGCAGGCGAACTCGCTGCAAGTCTGATCGGCGGCATTCAGTCGCAGCATGTCGGAACGTCGATCAAGCATTTTGCTGCGAACAACTACGAAACCGAGCGCATGTATGCGTCATCAGAAGTCGATGAACGCACCCTGCGCGAAATCTACTTCCCCGCGTTTGAAACTGCGGTCAGGAAGCAGCAGCCGTGGACGGTGATGTGCTCCTACAACCGCCTCAACGGCGTATATGTTTCGGAGAATGAATGGCTCCTGACGCAGGTGCTCCGGAAGGAATGGGGCTTTGAAGGGCTGGTCATGTCGGACTGGGGCGCCGTCGCTGACCGCGTAAAGGGCATCCTTGCCGGACTCGATCTCGAAATGCCGGAATCCAATCACACGAATGATGCGCTGATTGCGGAAGCAGTCAAGAGCGGCGCGCTGCCGATTGAAAAGCTTGATCTCGCCGTGGAGAATATCCTCCGCATTGTGGAGCGCTTTACCGCAAACCGGCAGACCGAAATCTTCGACCGCGATGCCGATCATGAGAAATCCGTCCGCACCGCAGAGGAATGCATCGTGCTGCTGAAAAATGACGGCAGCGTGCTCCCGCTGCAACAGGAGGAGCATATCCTGTTTGTCGGCGGTTTTGCGGAAACACCGCGTTTTCAGGGCGGCGGCAGTTCGCATATCAATGCGCATAAAGTTGTATCCGCTAACGCTGTTGCAGCGGATTACGGGCACATCAGCTATGCAGAGGGCTTTCCGGCGGACAGCGATGCCCGTGACGAAGCAGCCATGCAGGATGCCCTCCGCAAAGCCGCATCGGCGGATAAAATCGTGGTGTTTGCAGGTCTGCCGGATTCTTATGAATCGGAGGGATTTGACCGCACGCATATGGATCTGCCGCAGGTGCAGAATGAGCTCATCAGCCGCCTGACCGAAACCGGAAAGCCGGTCATTGTGGTTCTGCATAACGGATCGCCGGTCACAATGCCGTGGGTCGATCAGGTGCAGGGCATTGTGGAGGCATATCTCTGCGGCGAGGGCGTCGGAGAAGCTGTGATGAATATTATCTACGGCAGAGTGAACCCCTCCGGCAAGCTTTCCGAAACCTTCCCGCGCCGTCTGGAGGATACCCCCTGCTATCTCAATCTGGATGTCAGGGAACACAAGATGCGCTATGCGGAAGGCGTGTTCGTCGGATACTGCTACTATGACACCAAGAAAATGGATGTGCTGTTCCCGTTCGGATACGGTCTCAGCTATACTTCGTTTGCCTACAGCAATCCGCGGGTGATTGCGGGCGGCTGCGAATCTGCCGCGGGAGAGACCGCTGAAATCCATGTGCAGGACGGCGCGGATGTCCTTGTCGATATCACGAACACCGGCGCAATGGCGGGCAAGGAAATCGTGCAGCTCTATATCGCCGATCACACCGGTCAGGCGCAGCGTCCGGTTCATGAGCTCAAAGGCTTTGAAAAGGTTGCGCTGCAGCCCGGCGAGACTAAGACCGTCCGGTTTCATCTGGATCAGAGATCGTTTGCGTACTTCTCCGAACGCATCCATGACTGGTATGCGCCGAACGGCAGCTATACCATCGAGATTGCGCAGTCCTCGCGGGATATCAACTGCAGGATCGCCGTACAGCTGACGGGCTCTGAACAGATCGCGCCCGTGCTTGATGCGGATGTGCAGATCGGAGAACTGCTCGCATATGATAAGCTGCACGATGCAGCGCTCGAACTGCTGCAGGATAAAATGTTCGCATTTGCAGGCGTGGAGCGCGAAGAAGATATGACGCCGCTCGACCGCGCCATGATTCAGTATATGCCGCTCCGCACGCTGAGAAGCTTTATCGGATGCAGCAACGAGGAAGTGAACGCAATCGTTGCAAAGCTGAAAGAAATCGCCTGGGAATCATAAGCAGGCAGTGCCTGCACCCGATCGGCTGAAGTCCGAATTGTTCATCTGCAAAGACAAAATTCTGTTTCCCGATCGTAGAATCTGTGTACATGAAAAAGCCGCTGAAACTGGCATGACGCCCGTTTCAGCGGCTTTGTTACAGTATGAATATCCGTCAGAGACATTTGCAAATCAGATGAACAGACTTGCAATGTGATACACAATGCAGGAGAGAATCAGCGCATTGCAGATGTAGAACAGCGCGACTCTGACCGTCCACTTGAGCGAGTGGGATTCCTTGTAGGTTGTCGAGAGCGCCATCAGGCAGGGAATATTGAATGTTGTGGCGAACATGAACGCAAGCGCCTCCGCAGGCTGGATGACCTGCGTCATCGCAGTGCCGAGCATTGCGGTATCCGCCTTTGCCGTCTTTGCAAAGAAGGCTGCCTCCATCAGCGAATTGCTGCCCATGAAAACCGCGTTCAGGGTACCGAGCACCGCCTCCTTTGCAAATGCGCCGCTGACAAACGCCATGAAGGTCTGCCAGCCCATGCCGAAGAAGCGCGTGACCGGTTCCATAAACGTGCCGACGCGGTACAGCAGGCTGTGATCAACGTTGCCGTCCTTGCTGAACGAGAGCACATAGAACAGAATCGAAACGAGCGTGACCGGTCAGGTTGTTGTAGATCGTGGATTTGCCGGAGTTCGGCTGTCCCAGAAGTGCAATCCGGTTACTCATCGCTGCTCCACCTCGATTCGTTCCGCATCTGCGCGGTTCAGCGAGATCAGCGTCTCGCGCAGATAGATCAGCAGCGGCATTTTTTGTCATTGCGCACTGTCTGAAAGCGTGTCCCCTCCGTGATGCCGATTGCGGTGATGCGATTCATGAAATGATCGTCACCGCCCAGCGATTTGATGCGCCCCTGCATATCCGCAGGTGTTTCCGTGAGCTTCATATCGTTCCTCCTCAATCTATTCCGCAGACATATGTCTGACAGGATCTGTAGTTAGTTTGGACTAACTTTTGACAAAGAGAAATCGGCGCAGTGCCGATTTCAGGTTTGATCTGTGATTGCTCTCACTCCATGCCGCAGAGCCACTTCCAGCCCTTTGCAAAAAAGGTGTTGATCGTCTCCGCATAATGCATCGCTTCTGCGCGCGGGAACATTGTGCTGTATGCCTGCGGGAATACGAAGAAAAACAATCCCACCACCGCATTGAACACCGCACACATCACGATGCCGTCTAAAATCGTTCTTGCAATATTCATATGTCCTCCTCTATCAGTTAGCATATGCAAACTTACAACCATATTATAACACATTTTACCATGAAATGCAAGACGAGAGAAAAATTAGAAAGTAGAAATTAGAAATGAGAAATGAGAAATTGCGGTGCCGCCTGCTGCGGCAGATTTGAAATCGTGAGGAGATAGGAGTGAGAAGATGCGGTATCCGCTTCGCGGATGATTTTATAACCGGTTCTTTGGCAGCTGTGGAAAATCGGATGCGGGCAAAAATGAGCCTGATGAAAAATCAGGCTCATTTTGTTTAGATTATGATTCGGCGGTTTCTTCTGCGGCAGGCTGCTCCGTTTCGGCTGCAGCGGTTTCCGCGGGTTCCGCAGTGGTTTCAGCCGGTTCTGCAACGGTCTCAGCGGGCTCCGTTGTGCTTTCCGTTGCCGTTGTGACCTCTGCGGCATCCGGATCCACATCCACAATCGTGACGATTGCTTCTGTCTCCGGCAGCGTCTCCTCCGGCAGATCGTCAGAAAGTGCTGCGGGGGCTGCACGCATGACCGTATTGCGCATCATCCGGCTGTTCTCGATCTCCCTGATCTTGGCATTGACGCATCTTGCATACGCCTTTGCGCCGTTCTCATTCGGGTGGATCGAATATGCGCTGACAAATCCCGTCTGCTCCAGATCCTGATCCTGCTTGGTCAGGATGATGCTGTTGATCCATGCATCATCGGAATATGCCTGATGTCCGCCGCCCTGATCGAACTCGGCTTCGACATCGACAAAGTGAATCTGCATGCCCTCAGACTTGCACTCATTGACAATATCCGCAATCCGATTGTTGAACTTTGTGACATTCTGGTTGACAATGGTCGCTTCCTTCTCGCTGATCAGAACGCCCTTTCCTTCCTTATCCAGCAGCTTCGGATAGCCTGCTACGATGATCTCCGCCTGCTGACCGGCGCGTGCTTCGACATCCTTATAAACACGCTTGATATTGGCGCGGGTTGTGCCGAACTGCTCCCAGATGCTGTCAATCTCCTTTTCCAGCTTGAGCTTGCCGCTGCCGAAGTGCAGATAGGTGCTGCCGGTTGCGCATGTTGTGATGATATCCGCAAAGCCGACATCGTTTCCGCCGATCGTCATGGTGACATAATCGACATCCCCGCTGACCTTGTTGAACACATCAATCTGCTTCGGGAGCTGATAAGTGGTTTTCATTGTCTTGAACAGCGAGACTCTCTTGGAGGTTTTCTTCTCCTGCGTCTGTTTGCTGATATGTTTGGTTTCCGCACCGGAGGCTGCTGCAAAATACCATTTGCAGTTTGCAGCATTGCGCTCTCTGACATTGTAGCTGTTCATGGTGCCCGAAACACCGGAGAACGAAAGCAGTCCCGGCCAGCTTTTCTTCGAGCGGTGTGCAAGCCAGTCCTCATCATAGACGCGCTGCTCCCACGGCTTTTCCTGACCGTAGAATGCAGGGATGCCCTCTCCGGCTGAATAGGAATCGCCGAGCGAAACAACGATGAGCGGATCGCTGCTTGCGGATGCACCGACACCGGCGGGCAGAACCGCGCCGAGTGTTGTACACGCGAGCAATGCAGCTGCGATTTTGGTTAACAAGCGTCTCTTCATGAATTGATTACCTCCTCAAATGTAAGTGTGTCGAGTTTGTTGCTTGTTATTTGATCCACAACCCTTAAGAGGACTGCGGAATCTTTCGGAATGGTGGTGTAGAATTGATTGCCCATTTCAGTATAGCTTGTCAGCGTTTCTGTTTCCGAGACCAGCACCTGCACTTTCAGATCGGACTCCAGATTATAGGAAACAGGATTCGCCGCGATCATCCGCCCGACGATAAACACCGTCCAGACAGAGCTGTCCGCCGCGACATAATAGGTCTGATACATTGGGTGCTTTGCATCGGAATCCGGAGACGCCTCCGCTTCATCCGTATAGGTGCCGTCCATGTTGTAATCGTAGGTTACCGGATACTCCGCAAACCCGCGCTCCGACAGAAAGCGGATCACCTCCTGTTCGGTAAAGACCTCCGCGGTTTCATCCGCTGCGTCCACGGAGATGACCTGCTCGGAATTATCCGCATAGTATTCCGCGACGGCAGCCTGCATGTCCTCGGCTTCCTTGGAATATGTGATCTCCGCTGTCAGCGTATACGGCGTGCCGTCTGCGGTGAAATGCTCACTGACGGAAAACGATTTTACCTCTGCTTCGGCTGCCGAAACCTCCGCTGCGGGGTACAGCGCACCTGCCGCCGCGATGCAGAGGATCACGGCAAGCTGCCTGCTCTTTCGTTTTTTGATCACAACCGACACAACACCGGCGGCGCCTGCCGCTGCACCGAGGATCAGAAGCCATGTGCTGAGACTGAGCCCCTTTTTCTCCTGCGTGCTGCCGACGGTCTGCACGGACTGTGTCTGCGCGGATGTGGTCTGTGTCTGCGGCGGCTGCGTTGTATCCGCGGCTTCTGTGACGGTCTCCTGTGCAGCAGTTCCGGTTTCTTCTGCGGCGTCCGGCTCCGGCTCAAGAATCAGCTCCGCGGAAATCGAACCGCCCGCCTGTATGTATGTTGACCGCAGCACACTGCCGCTGCCCTCCGCAAGCCGGTAATGCGCCGGAATCGCGCTTTTGACAGTGATATCCGTGAGATCGCTGCCGCTGTTGTTTGCAACACGGACCGCGACTTTGATCTGTTCTCCGGCGCCGTATTCGGCTTTATCGGCGGAAACATTCAGCGTGACGCCGTCCTCTGTCTGCTCCGCTGCACCGGCATGCGCGGTCATCAGGCAGATGCTCACGGCGCCGGCAAAGAGTGCTGCCATGATTCGTTTGTGTTTCAAATCATCTCTCCCTTTATAAAAAGCTTTGCATATATGAATGATCAGATTCAATCGTGAACGGAATGATGACCCACAGATACTATACCATATTTGCAGGGCTTTGTCAAGGCGGGAAGCCGCCGGAAACGAAATGATAAATCCGCAATCCGTCACGCCTATGAGCCAATCGGATATTGCATTCTGCGGAGCGGTGCGGTATACTGGATGCAACACGGCGCGGCTTTTCTGTCCGCAGTGCAGATCAGAAAACGGAGGACGGCACATGAAAAAAGATATCTCCCACCCGTATCTGCTGCTGATATCCGGCATCCTTTTGACAATCATCGGAATCCGGATAATCGTGTTCGGCGTTTCGTATGCATCTCCGCACGATTACGGCATCAACGCATATATTGATGTCCCAACTATCTCTTGAAGATATCTGCTTGTCTTTTTGCCGTGATACTGCGTTAGAAATCCTTGCCTTGCGTCAGCAAGGCTGCGGCTTTCTGCCTTGTCTCACAACAAAAATCCTGCGCATCTATTCTTCAAGATTTAATTGGAACATCAATAAAAACCGCAGAAAATAAAAAAGGATATGCCTTCCGTTCGGAGGACATATCCTTTTTGTTGCATGCGTTTGAATGATCGCATCAGGATGCCGCTTTTACCGCCGCAGGCTGAGAGATCACATCCGCAGCCGTTTCGCCGCTGACCTTGTACAGCATATCTGCTGCTGCCGCTTCGGCGAGATCCGCAGGCTGCAGCGTCCCTGCCGGACAGAGCACCAGACCGTTTGTCATATCCAGATGCGTGACGGCAACCGAGATGCGTTCACCCGCTGCGGTGTACCGTTTGTCCAGCGCGAGCGATGCCGCGAACGCAGGGAGATCGAACCAGCCGTACCGGAACACGCCCTGAAATTCATTCGGTGCGTTGGTCTTGTCATAGAGACCGTATGCCGCAGCCATATCGCCGGATTCCGTGTCCAGTCTGCCTGCGCCGTGACGGGTGAAAAACGATCTTGTCACATAGCAGACTTCCGTCTCGCGCTTTTCGAGCCTGTCAAGGATTGCGCGGATATTTTTCATGCCCGTGCTCGAAGGCGTCAGGTGCGGGAAGTAGTCCGTTCTGTCCTGATCGAGCAGAAGCCCCTGCGCGCCCTCAAAGACAGCCGTACCGTATGCTTCGATGATCTGTTCATCCGCGGCGGTGCACATGGCAGCCATCGCATACAGGTCATCAAGATAGTTTTCTGTCAGGTTCTCATTTGCAAGGATGTCCGCGAGTTCTGCTTTCGCGGCACCGGTGATGCCAAGTGCTTCTGCACGCTGCATGCAGTATTGTTCATTGATCCGGCGAACCGCACGCCGCAGCGTATCGCGGTCCGCTTTCAGCACAGAGTCATAATCCAGTGCGTACCGCTCATCCCTGCAGCGGACAATTGTCTCGAAGATGCCCACGCCGCAGCTGCCGTGACGGTTGTCTCCGCGCACGGTCTCGACAAACTGATTCAGCAGCATATCACAGGGCAGTGTGACCTTGCAGCGGCGGTCGATGAACACGTTTCCGATGTCAGCCCCGAGTGTCAGCCGTTCCTTGGAAAAAAGCATCGGGTTCAGAATGAAATATTCGGAAAGATACGTATCTGCGCCGGAAAAGCTGCCCGAGCCGATGTGGGAGAACACATGGCGTTTTCCATCTGCCGTGCAGACGGTATGCCCTGCCTGTGCGCCGCCGTTGCTTCTGATATTGATCACGCTGTCACCTGTGCGGCAGAAAAAATCTGTCATCAGGCCTTTGCCTTCGTCGCCAAAATTTGCACCGATTACCGCATATGCTTTTTTCATATTCTCACCTCAGAACCGGATGATGCTGTTCAGAATATTTCGCTTCCGTGCCGGAAGACCGCCGAGCGCATTCCGGACAGCAAGCTGTGTATTGCCGTCCCACGAGTTGATGATATCCTCTTTGTCTCTGCCCGCAACGCATTCCAGCAGCGAGACGATGATCTCGGGGATTGCGTTGACATCCGTCACGGAGATTGCACGTTCGCCCATGAGTTCGCGCCACTTCGGCAGCTTAACCGTGCTCTCGCTGCGTCCGTCCATGACCATGAGGTGGAAGACATCGTAACGTCTGCTGACCTGTGCAAGCAGCGCTTCGGTGTTGATATCCTCGCTGACACGGTCGCCGAAGACCTTTTCGATCTCCCGGACAAGCAGCTGTTCCGGATAGCCGTCATCGCCGAGCGTGAAGATGACGCCCTTCTGCTGCCGCTTTTCCCATGCATCGGTTTTGGTTTTGTTCGCGGCAAGATACCAGACCAGCGGATAGCTCTCAAAGTTGTTTCCGCCGCCGCCCTGCTCGAACCACAGTTCCGTCAGCTGGCTTGCAATGCGGATATCGGATTCAAACTGCGTGACCTGCAAAGGCGAACGGTCGCATCTGGAATCACCGACTGCGCAGAACATGATCTGCGGGCCTTCCACCGGCTGGCGTTCGATGATATCCTTGACCATTTCGCCGAGGCGCTGCGCTGTGACATTCAGCAGATCGCTCATAGAACCGGTCACATCCAGACCGATGATGATCGGCGTGGTGACGGGGTGATCTGCCGAATCAAGGCTTTCTCTGCATTTGATTTTCCGCGGATCGTATTTGTCATCGATTTTGGTTGCGCTGTAAATATCATTGACCCGCTTGCCGCTGATTCTTGCAGACGAATATTTTTTCCAGTCTGCTGCGCTCCATGCACCGTATCCCATAATCGTACCTCCTAAAAATTCATGATATTGCAGCCTGTGTTTTCAGCGGGCTGTTAAACAGCCTCAGAAATATCAGGCAGTCTGACGTTCATTTGTGTGAATCTTCTTCCGCCGAAGCCTTCAAAGATCACCTGTTCCCATTTTTCCATTTCTTCATTTGCCGAGCCGCTGCAGATGCTCTCAGCAAAATCCTGCACTGCTTTGGGTGCATCGTCGGGGAATATGCGCCTTGCAATCGCTTTGACGCATTCAAGGTCGGTGATATGACATGCAGTTCCGTCTGTCTTTGTCAGAGCGGAAAGGCAGTCATATACGGTGGACTGCACGCCTGTCATTCTGCGCCCCTCCCTTGCTGCGAACCACCAGCCGCCGCCGACCCGCACGGTATGCTCCGCGGGGTCAATCAGGAGATTTTCCTCCGCGAGGCAGTTCCAGACGATTCCTTTCACCTCTGCGTAACAGCAGATGCCCAGAAGCCGCGAGATGATCCATGCGGCGTGCCGGCTGTCAAGCTTTCCGCCGTAGAAATCCAGCACCCGCGAGAGCGGAAGTTCGCCGGTTCGCTTGCAGGTCTCAATGAGGAGTCCGTCCTCGGTGCGGATCACCTGCGTGACCACCGGCAGGAATGCCTCCGCCTGCGCAAGAATCTGCTGCGGAAGATACTCTCTGAAAAACAGATCCGACCTTGCTTCGGAGCGGGTGAAGCAATCCACAAACTCCTCTTTCATCAGGAACCAGACCGCGTTTTCGCCGATATATTCCGTGCCGTATTCCTGTGTCAGCGCCATGAGATACCGGATCCCGATTGCGCGGCTGCCGCACCGGAACAGTTTTTCCTGCGCGGTGTGCGCTTTTTTCAGTTTCCGGTACAGCTCGTTGATATAAGCGGAAACCTCCGGCGCACGCGGATCGCTGCATTTGTCCGGATGATATTTCAGCATCAGCGCAAGATAGATCGGCTGCGCAAGTGCCGGATCCTCAGGGAAAACATCCTTGCAGCATTTGCATTTCAGAATGTCGGATATATCCATTGCATCTCCCCTCCTTGTGATAGAATCAAAATGATACGAACGGTGTCTAAAAAATGAACCGTGCTGATATCGTTTTGTTAGTATCATAATAACATTATCAAGCGGGTTTGTCAAGCGTTTCGAGGTGAATTCTGTGTTATGCACAATTAGATTCTATCACGTTGATATTATCTATGTGCAGCGTGTACAAACTTCCCGCAGATATTGACATTCGGGGCAAAGATGTGTTATGATGAATCAGATACTATCACTGGAGGTTCCTATGAATTACGATATTACAAAGTATGACAGACCGTCCGTCGCTGCCGATATTGTTGTATTTACCGTCCGCAAGGGCGAAAGCGAAAGCTACCGTCACCTTTCAAAACCCGTGCTTTCGGTGCTGCTTGTCCGGCGCACCGAAGAACCTTTTGAAAATATGCTCGCGCTCCCCGGCGGATTCTGCTGCCGCGAGGAGACAATCGAGGAAACTGCGTTCCGGAAGCTGAAAGAGAAAACCGGCGTGGACAGTCCGCCGCTTTCGCTGCTGTGCAATCTCTCCAAGCTCGGCAGAGATCCGCGAGGCTGGATCATCTCCTGCTGCTACTGGACTGTCATTGCGCACAACAGGGCAGCGCTCGGCAAAAACGCGGAATGGTTCGCGGTCTCGCTGAATGAGGACGGCGGAAAATATACGCTGACCCTGACCGATGACAACGGCAGAGCATTTGTATCCGAGGTGCGGATTCATAATCCCAACGAGCTCTATAACCAGTCCGCAGAAGCCGAGATTCCGAAGAACAGTCTTGCGTTTGACCACGCCGAAATCATCGTCAACGCTCTGCTGAAGCTGCGCAGCAGTCTCGAAAAGCCCTATGCCGCGTTCAGACTTCTGCCCGAACGGTTCACGCTGACCGATCTGCAGCAGGTCTATGAAGCAATCCTTGACAGGAAACTGATCATGGCGAATTTCAGGCGCAAAATCACGCCGTATGTCGCGGAGACAGGCGGAATCGAGGGCGGCGCAGGACACCGTCCCTCTAAGCTTTTTGCGCCGAAGAAAGCGGCAGCCGATCCCGACTCCCCGCTCTGAGCTGGAACAGAAGGTCATGGGCGGCAGCTGCTGTCCGATCAATCGCTCTTGACAAATGCCCGATCCTCTGCTATAATAATGAAGCGACCGAATTTTACATTTTGGTCGCTTTCAAAAACGAAACAGGTCGCAAGGAGGATAACATGTCACCGAAAATATTTTCGATCTCCGAAAAAGAACAGCTCAGGGAAACAATGTTTTACGCCGGACTGGAGCTTTTGAAGGAACACGGCATGACGCATATGTCCGTTGAGAAGATCACCGCCGCTGCCGGAATCGGCAAAAGCACATTCTACAATTTCTTCCTTTCCAAAGAGGATTTTGTTCTGCAGCTCATTGATTTCAACCGCAGCCGTTTCTGGAAAGCCGTCGCGGAAATGCGCGGCGCACGCGAAAAGCTCACTGCAGAGGAGAGCAAACAGGTGCTGACGGCGATCATCAACAATAACAACAGCGTGTATCAGTATCTCACGCCGGAGGATGAGGAAAAACTCGCGGCGGCAAGTCCTGACCGGATGACTGCCGATCTTGAGGAGGAGACCGAAATGCTCCGGCGGCTGTTTGCGATGTTTGACAATGTGCGGGAAGATGTCGATTATGCGGTGGTATCGAATCTGCTGAAGATTCTTGCGCTCACCGCAGAGCACCGCGCCGTCCTGCACGGGAGCGCTTATCAGCGTACACAGGACAAGCTGTTCCGTCTGCTGTTCGACTGCGTTTTTGAGGAGGCGTGACATGAAACAATCCGCAAAGAAAAAAGAGGGCATTGCCCGTCTGATTGAGTTAGCATCTGCTAACAAATGGCGGATGGCCGCCGCATGTACTTTGTCCGTGCTGTCAAGCGTGTGCCGGATTGTGCCGTTTTTCACGATCTACAAGGTGCTGCAAACACTGATCCGCTGCTATGCATCCGGAACGGCGTTCACATTTGCAGGCGTCAAAGGGCTCGTGCTGATCACTGCCGTGAGTGCCGTGTTCTACGGCGTTTTCGCCTATGCTTCGGCGATGCTCTCGCACGGGGCTGCGTTCGATATCCTCTATGAACTGCGCATGAATCGAGAATCTATCGTCCAGCATTGTCGCGAACGGCGCTGTCATTCTGATCCGTTTGCTCATTGCGCTGATCGTGCTGAGCATCTTCAATGTGAAAATGACGCTGGCGATGTTCATTGTGATCCCATTGGCAATTCCGTTTGCGGTTATCAGCTATCAGCGGGTGGCGCACACCGGCGCGGAGCTGATCGCAATCCAGCAGCAGACGGCGGCGAATGTGATCGAATACGCCGGCGGCATCACCACGCTGCAGGCCTATGACCGGACAGGCAGTGCGTTCACGGAGCTGAAAAACAGCTTTGCAAAAATGCGGGATGATTCCAAACGGCAGGAGAAGGCAGGCGGCGCGGTGTCAATGTGCGGCAGGAAGTCAAACGAAATATGCGGACAATCATAAAGCCGCGCCGCTGTCTGGATCTGAGAATCATTCGGAGGAGGAAACTGAAATGCTTTTGACTGTTTTTCTGGCGCTCGTCTTCTGCGCCGCAATCTCACTGATGCTGCTTTCTGCAGTGGCATTCATTCAAAATAACCGGTTCTTTTCATCGGCGCCGAAAGAGGCGCAAGCGTTGCTGAAGCCAAGAGATACAGAACTGTTCTACGGTGCCAGAATCATCGGGTGGACGCTGATGATCTTCAGCCTGCTGATGATCGCAGGTGTCGGCGTGATTTCGATCTGGGACGGTTTCCGGAGCGGCTATACATTCCGGCAGTTTTTCCTGCGTTTCGTTACGATCTTTACCGTTTACAAGCTCTATGACATGATCTGCTTTGACTGGTTTCTGCTCTGCAAATTCAGATTCTTCCAGCATTATTATCCGGAAGTAGCGCCTGTTTATAACGGCAGAAAATATGGCTATAACATCAAAAGTCAGCTATTGAAGCTGCTTGTCATTTTCCCTGCGGCATCTGCACTGGCAGCGTGGATCTGTACGCTGTTCCGTTGATTTGACAGTGCAGAGGCACACACGCGCACACTTACCGATCCCGTCTGATTCAGTCATCAGGCGGGATTGCTGCTTTCTGCACATTCGGATAAAATCCGGATTTTTCCGCCTGCGCTTCAAAGTGATGGCAATACAGCAGAAAGCGGACATTTTCGCCCATTGACTGCCGTATCAATTTATAGTACAATGAGGGCAGACGGTTCCGGAGCTCAGGCAGATCAATGAGCCGTCATTTGGGGATAAAACGGGGAGGATTATCATGAGGAGAAAAAAAGCGGCAGCACTGCTGACTGCCGGTATCACGGCAGTTTCCATGCTTCAGATGTTTCCGGCAGACATATCCGCGGAGGAGGCGTATCTGATCCGCGATAAATGGGGCTACTGCCAATCTGCGCATTATGCAGAATCCGAGCATTTTGTCATCTTCTACGGCGATCATGACACAACGGGACTGGTCAACGATCAGTTCCTGAAACGGAACCTTGCTGACTACGAGACGCTGTGGAAATGCTACGGCGAATATCTCGGTATGCAGAATATGAATGTCGATGTCTACGGCAAGAGCACACAGAAATACAAGACAAATGTCTACCTGACGAACACCGGACTGAGCCAGTATCCCGAAGGCTGGGCGTTCATGAGTTCAGAGGACGGCTACGGCATCGAGATTATCAGTCCGGAAGCCATGCAGGATGAACTGACAATCGCGCATGAATTCGGGCATGTTGTCACGATGCAGCAGAAGGCATGGGTCGATCAGGAGATCACCGGTGCGTGGTGGGAACCGCTCGCAAACTGGTTCCGCGAGATGTATCTGATGAGCGATTATTATACGGGCAGCACCAAAACATGCTGGTTTGAACCGTATATCCGCAATATGAGCCTTTCGTTTCCGCACGGCCGCGATTATTACGAGGTCTGGCCGTTCCTTGTCTATCTGGAAACGAATCCCGACGGTCTGCCGGGGCTCGGACAGTTTACGGTTCGGCGCATGATCTCTGAGGCTAAGCAGAATGAATATCCGTTTGATACAATCGCGCGGCTTTCCGGCATGGATGCGCAGACGCTGTTCGGACACTATGCAAAGCGCATGGCGACCTTTGATCTCGGCATGAAAGAAGCGTATCAGCAGGAGTTTCAGCAAAAGCTGAAAGACAGCCCGTATTACCGGAACCTGTTTTATACGGTCTTGCAGGACTGCGGCACAGGCTGGCTCCAGTCGCCGCAATGGGAGGCGCCGATGCAGGGCGGCATCAATATCATTCCGCTGACGGTCACCGGCAAACAGATCAAAGCGGAGCTGCGCGGGCTTTCCGATGATGCAAATGCGGCATGGAAAGCGTGCATCGTCACGGTCGATGCAAACGGAAAAGAGCATTACTCCGATCTCTTTGACAGCGGCGAATCTGCTGCTGTTTCTGCGGAAAACATCACGCAGGCATATCTGACCGTCTCCGCGATGCCGAAAACGCTTTACCGCGTGAACGCATTTCACAAGGAAAAGGATTCGTCCTATAAGGACGGCGACGAACGCAGACGATACCCCTATGAGATCAAACTGGACGGCGCATCCGTGCAGCAGTCCGGCGGATATTCCAAAGGCAAAGGACATGTCCATGCAAACGGCGGCGGCTGGGTTGCAGATACGGCGCGCGTTTCGGATTCGGTCTATGTCGGGCCGGACGCAATGGTGCTCGGTGCAGCAAATATCTCCGGCAATGTCCGCATCACGGATCATGCGATTGTCACGGGCAATACGATCATCAAGGACAACGCCGTGATTGCCGACCATGCGGTTGTGCACGGCGGCGGCTGGGTCTATGTCAACGAATGGAAAACCGGCAATGTCGAAATCAGCGGGAATGCCGTTGTCAGCGGCAGCGCGGTTGTGACAGGTATGTGCAAAATCTCCGGCAGCGCGAAAGTCACGCAAAAAGCATATGTCTGCGAAGCGGTGACGGTCACAGACAACGCGGTCATCAAAGGCAATGCGTATGTCTACGGCAGCGGTGCGTATTCCGGTCAGGCAATCGCAGACGGCGACTATGCAAATGCCGAGACCAAAACCGGCGGTGTCGGCTTTGGCTGGCTCGATGACAACGGCTGGTATCAAACTGCTGACGGCTATCTTGCAGACTATGATTTCTCGGAGCCGACAAACTTCTGGGCGAAGGATCAGTCAACCGCAACAAACGCACGGCAGAACGGCGCAGAATGGGCTGCAGAACGAACCTCGGCAAAAGGCGTCCTGAACTTTGACGGCTCAGATGACTGTCTGCTGCCGGATACAAGTCTGCTTCAAACCGACAGCCTGCAAATCAGTTTTGCTGTTCTCCCGAACGGCGGCGTGAATCAGGAGCTGCTCCGTTTCGGCGATGACAAAGCATATCTTGCATTCACGCCGGAAAATGCCGAAGGAAACGCCGTGCTGACGATCACCGACGGCAAAACATCCGGAACGCTCTCTGCTCCGGCACTGCCGCGGGGCGAATGGAGCAAAGTCTCAGTGCATCTGATGAACGGCAAAGCCGCGCTGCACATCAACGGCGAAGTTGCCGACAGCAAGAGCATTTCGCTGACGGCGCTCGATGTCATGTGCGCATCGCAGGATGATCAGGCAGTCATCGGAAAAGGATTCAAAGGCGCCCTCGATTATCTCCGGTTCAGCTTCAAACCGGCCGCCGAACCGACGGTTACATATACCGGAAAGGAAGCACCGAAGATTACCGCACTCAGGGGCGATATCAACAAGGACGGAAAATGCGACAAAGCCGATGCCGTACTGCTTCTGCAGTATCTGCTGACTGCTGAAACGGCGCTTCCGGACTGGAATGCCGGTGATCTGGACAATAACGGCAGGCTCAATGCAAATGATCTCACCTTGCTGAAAGGTCTGCTTCTTAATCCGTAACAGGAATGTCACTGCGTCCTGAAACAAAGCAGCGCCCCGCTTGGAGCGCTGCTTTTTCTTCATATGTGCGATGTTGCTTCGCTGATAAAATGTGATATCATACCTTCGTGCGCATCGGCTCAGAGTGTGATCAGCCTTGCGATGGCGCGCAGGATCATCACAACATCCTCGGAATCGGGCAGACCGGAGCTGTTGACATCCGCGTTCTTCATGCCGGCCTGCTTCACAACAACATTCGGGTCCTCGGCAAGCAGCCTTGCAAGGATCACCGCGTCACTGACATCGACCATGCCGTCACAGTTGACATCACCTGTTTTTTCTTCCGCCTGCGGACTGCTGATAGCAGTGAAACGCCGTCCGTATTTCTTTGCATAGGCTTCGACCGCCGCACCGCCTTTGCTGCAGATCGTACCGTCAAAGATATATTCGGTTTCACCGTCAGCCGCAGATTCCGTGCGGTTGCTGATCGTCGCAGCACCTGCCGCTTCATCATAGATCACGCAGTCCGGATTCAGAATCGTGACCGCGGATAGCTGCCCGCACGCCGCAAATGCCTCTGCACCGATTGCCGCGATATTCTCCGGCAGTGTGATCTGCTCCAGCGAACTGCAGCGGAAAAATGTCCGGTCTTTGATCTCAGTGACACCCGCCGGAATGTTGATCTCCTGCAGAGCTGCGCACTGACTGAACGCACCGGCGCCGATCTCCTTGAGCTGCTTCGGCAGATTCACGGTATTCAGATTCGGGCATGCACTGAACGCCTCCTGCCCGATGCTTTTGACGCTCGCCGGAACCGTGAGGCTCGTCAGATTCCGGTTGCCGCTGCATGCAAACGCCTCAATTCTTGTCACGCCGTCCGGCACTGTCACATCATATGCTGTTGTCCGCGCACAGACAAGCACACGGTTGATGATCAGAAGCAGGCTTTCGTTCATCCGGTCTTCCAGCCATGCCGTACCGGTGAATGCATCCTTTCCGAAGGACGTGACGCTCTCCGGAATGATCATCCGGCTGAGATTTTTGCAGCCGTAAAATGCGCGCGTGCCGATGCCTGTCACGCCGTCCGCGATCTCGGCCTTTCGGATCGCATCCAGATAATCTGCATAGGGCGGTGCGTCCTCATAATCGCCCATGTTTCCCGTGCCCGTAATTGTCAGGATGCCCTGACTGTCAAGCGACCATGTCACGTTGTCACCCGCTGCACCGCATGCGCCGGATGCGACCGGTTTTGCACCGAGGTCAAAGAAATCCCGCCCGTATGTTTCTGCATAGGCTTCGACCGCTGCGCCGCCATAGCTATATATCGTACCGTTGAAGAAATAGCGGTTCGCCGCTCCGGTCACGCGCTCATAGCCGTTGCTGATCGTCGCGCCGTTTGCGAAATTCTCCTGAATCACGCAGTCCGGATTCCGGATGATGATGCGCGCGAGGGATTTGCAGCAACTGAACGCATCTGCGCCGATACTTTTGACACTCGCCGGAAGGTCAATGATTTCCAGCTGATCGCAGTCTGCAAAGGTGGCGGTCGCAATGCTCTCCACGCCTTCCGGAATGCGGATATCCTGCAGGTTTGTGCAGCTGCGGAAGGCGCTGCTGCCGATGCTTTCCACGGTTTCCGGCAGCGAAACCGTTTCCAGTTCTCGGCATTGATAAAAGGCGGCTGCCCCGATTGCGGTCAGACCTTCCGGCAGCGTCACATGCTTCACAGTCTGGCTGCACCCGGAGAATGCCGATGCCCCGATTTTTGCAATGCCGTCCGGAACGGTGAGATCCGGCTGCTCCGTCCTGACGGAAAGCAGAATCCGGTTGACGATCAGGAACGGGCTTTCCGCAAGCCGGTTCTCCATCCACGGTGTACCGGAAAACGCATTCTGCCCGATATCCGTGACGCTCTCCGGAACGGTGAGCTCCGCGAGACTTGTGCAGCCTTCAAATGCACACGCTGCAATCGCCGTGACGCTTTCCGGAACGGTGATTTCTGTCAGAGCCGTGCATCCGGCGCATGCATACATACCGATGCCTGTCACGCCGTCTTCAAAGACAACGCTCCGGATATCCTGCAGATACGCTGCATAAGGGGCTGTGCTTTTGTGTGTGATCTGACTGAGCTGCCAGTCCTTCATATCGCCCGCGCCGGAAAAAGTCAGTGTGCCTGCGCTGTCCAGCGTCCATGTGAGGCTGCCTTCCTCTGCGCCGCAGTCGCCGGATGCGATATATGCCTGCGGTTCTCCGTCCGCAGCAGCGGGAACGCCCGTTTGCAGCAGGCTGAGTGCCGCAGCCGCGGCAGCAGCGATGCTTCTGTAGAATCCTGTCTGTTTCATGATATTTCCCCCTTTCAGGTTTCTGCAATCATGTGTATCTGCTCAATCCGTTTCTTCGGTGAACACAAGCTGATCGCCGTTCAGTTCGATGCTTCCTCTTTCCTTCGGCGCACCGTGATATTCAGAACCCGGCGGATAGAAAATCCTGCGCGTGACGCTCCATTGCGCCGTGCCGTCCGCATCCTGCTCGAGGTTCAGATTATACATATAGAACCCGCCGACAGAAAGATCGCCCTTTTCGCCAAGTTCATAGGTTGTCTGCGTGCGGTGCTCATAGACATACACCGTGCTGTCAAGATACGGTTCGTAATATGCATCGGAAAATGTCTGGATACAAATCTCCGGCAGACCGTCACCGTTGAGATCATCTGCAAGGACTGCGGTGATCGGGCTGCCTTCACAGATCAGCTTTGTTTCCCCGTCCGCTGTCACCCAGAGGCGGTCCGGCAGTTTCTCGTATGCATAATACCGCTCCAGCGTGAACTGCACATCCGGAAAGGCATCCAGTGTCTTCCGGTACAGCTGACGCTGCGGCGAATCGAAAGAAGAATACAGAATCCTGCAGACGTCCGGCGGGGGCGCGGTCTGAGCGGAATCGGCTGTTGTCACGGTTGTGACGGCTGCTGACACCGTCTCTGCCGCAGTTGTTTGCATCGCTGTTGCTGTTGTTCCGGCAGATGGCTGCGCAGCCTTTGTGTCTGCATTTGTCAGAGCGGCTGCCGCAGTCTGTGTCACCGCTGCGGTCTGCATCGCAGCGGTTGTGAGGGCAGCCGTTGTCCGCGCTGTTGTCAGATCGGATCCGGCGGCGGTCGATGCAGAAGATATCTGCGTTCCGGCGATCACCGGCAAGGCAGTCGGTTCTGTTGTCTGCGGCGTGCCGGAAAATTCGGTATACTCTGCCGGTTTGCTGCCGCGCATGATCAGATATCCGAAGCCGACTGCAAACAGCAGGCAGGCTGCCGCAACAGCAGCCGGAACGATGCGGGAGACCCGGACAGGCTGCACTGCGGAAACCGGCTCCGGCAGATCATACTGCAGCGCCGTTCCGTCCGCCGGCAGCTCCGGTTCGTCTGCACCGGTCAGATCATCCATGCATGCACCGATCATGTCAGCAGGGACATTTCCGAGTGCTTTCATTATATCCAATGCAATCACAGCAATCCTTCCTTTCTGAGATATTCTTTCAGCTTCTCCCTTGTCCGGAGCAGATCCATTTTCACTGCACTGACGCTCATGCCGTATTTCTGCGCAATCGCCTGCACGGATTCCGACATAAAATACCGCAGCAGAAAAATGTTCCGTTTCCGCTCCGGCAGCGCCTGAAGCCATGCGGTCAGGGCGGCAGTCAGCTCGCGCTGTTCGACCTGATGCTCAACCTGCTCGCCGGATGGAATGATCTCCGCCAGTTCATCCAGCGCCGCACAAAACTGCGTGCCGCCGCGCTTTTGCCTGTGCGCTTTTTCATAGCGGTCGATCGCGGTACAGCGGACGAGTGAAGCAAGATATGCAGGCAGATGTTCCGGACAGTTCGGGGGGATTGAATTCCAGACATCCAGCAGCATATCACTGACGCATTCCTCTGCATCCTCACGGCTTCCGGTCATGCGGTACGCGATCTGATAACACATTGCGCCGTACTGCGCCCGAATGATCTGCAGCGCGGATTCATCCCGCTTTTGCAGCAGTGACAGGATCCGGTCATCATCGTGCATTGCTTCACCCCCTTTGTACATATAGTCGGCATTTTTCTGCTTTGGTCACTTAAAAATTCAAATTTTATTCTATCCATATTATAACCGGTATAAAGGTGAAATGCAAGTATCAGCACTGCGGCTGCCGATTTTTCGGGGTGAAGGCTTTTCACGCAGTGAAGCAATAAATGACTTGACGCTGCCCTGTTCATGTGATATAATCATATCAATTTTACAAGCGGAGGTACATCATGCAGCACATCAGCCTGTTAGCGCCGGATGAATCCGGCAGCTGTTTTCATATCACAGAACGCACCGCCGCCGATCTCAGCCTTGACTTTCTCAGCGGCAATATCACAAAAAATGCAGCAGAGCAAACGGTCATCCGGCGCATCCTGCTGAACATGCCGGTCGATCCGGCGATCACGCGCTACCGCCATGCCGTCTACACAGAACTGCGCAGCGATCAGACCTTCTGCACAGAGCTGTTCAAAGTCTGCGATTCGCTGCGCTTCTCTTTCAATGACCGCCCCGTGATGATCGGCGGACAATCCTCGATCTGGGAGCTGGTTCAGCGGTTCCGTGCGATTGAGCATTATATCCGCTCCGTCATGAAGCTGCGCGATCTCTTTGCGGGGCGCACATTTCATTCCGAAGGCTTGCAGCGCTTTGCCGCCTGCATCGAAACAATCAGCAAAGACAGCGGATTTGATGAACTGCTCAAGGATATCTCCGCGCTCGATGATGATGTTTACAGCATCCGCAGCATCACGCTCGGCATCAATCTCGATCCCAATTATAATGCGGCGGAAGTCGGCATTGTCTCGCTGAACCGCTTTTCCTACAGGGAGCAGAGCGCCCTGCAGAATTTCATAGCATTTCACCGCAGGGACCGTGTCTCCGACCGCGACCTCTATCCCTTTTCAATGGAAGTGCATTCCAACGGCTGGGACTGGTTCGAGAAGCACTGCCCCGATATCCAGACACCGCCCCGTCCGGAGGATACCGCGCTCAGGGATAATCTGACCGTCATCGTGGAGCGCATGCTGCCCGTGCTGACCGGAAAGCTGAAAAAAGTGCTGGATAAATATGTCCATATCAGCGGCAGAATGCTCGCGGACCTTGCCGATGAACTGCTGTTTTATCAGCGCTTCATCGGCTTTGAGCAGAAGCTGCAGGAGCACGGATTCCCCTGCTGCAGCGGCACCGAATCGCCGGATGACACGATGCTGCATGATTTCTATAATGTGCGGCTCGCGCTGGTTTCAATGGAAGGCAAGCTTGCGGAAACCGTAGTCTGCAATGATGCCGCATTCACTGATGACCAGACTGTGCAGATTCTGACCGGACCGAACAGAGGCGGCAAAACAATCCTGACACAGGGCATCGGGCTTGCATTCCTGCTCTATCAGAGCGGCGTATTTGTTCCGGCATCTGCGGCAAAAATCCACCGCTGCGACGGCATCTTCTCGCATTTTCCCGTCGAGGAGGAACGCACGGTCTCCCTCGGCAGGCTCGGCGAAGAAGCCGCGCGCTGCAGGGAAATCTGCAAACAGGCAACTGCCGAAAGCCTGCTGCTGTTCAACGAATCCTTTGCGACAACCAGCCATACCGAATCGCTGTATATCGCAGAAGATGTGCTGAAATATCTCTGCCGCATCGGTTCGCGCACCATTTTCAATACGCATATGCATGAGCTTGCTGAGCACTGCGACCGCCTTTCCGATGCTGCGGATACCCGCTGCAGGGCATGCAGTATCGTCATGGAAAACGGCGCGGACAACCGGTATAAAATCAGCCGCAGAAAGCCCGACGGCAAAAGCTATGCCCGTTCCATCGCGGAGCAATACGGCATTACATTTGAGCAGCTCTGCAGCGAACTTGAAAGCGGTCACGAAATCTGTCAAAGAAGGGATGATGCTCTGTGAAATATACGATCGAGCCGGATCTATACTGGGCGGCACAGGCGTTAAAAGAATATCTGAATATTCCCCGCAGGCAATGTAAGCATTTTGCAAATGATCGAGTCTGCGTTGAAAACAGACGTTTTCCGCTCTTGCTTTTTGCTGCGGGATATGCTATAATGATCTCAGCAGGCTGAAACACTGCCTGCAATATCATAGCAGCGGAGGTATTCAAATGAGAAAGAATTTAGGCGTACAGCCCGCACTGTTCCCGATGCCTGTTGTGATCATCGCGGCATACGGCGCGGACGGAACCGTCTGCGCAATGAACGCAGCATGGGCACAGATCTGTGATATGGACAAGATCGCCCTGTTCATTGATGCGGACCACAAAACAACAAAGAATATCATGGAAACAAAAGCCTTCACCGTCAGCATTGCCGATGTGCCGAACATGGAGAGCGCAGATTTCTTCGGAATCGCAACCGGCAACAAAATGCCCGACAAATTTGATCGCTCCGGCTGCCATGCGGTCAGGAGTGAATTTGTGAATGCGCCGGTCATCACGGAATATCCGGTTGCGCTGGAATGCGAGTTCCTTGAGGAGATCAACACCGAGAATATGCACGCAATTGTGGGCAAAATCGTGAATGTCAGCGCGGAGGAAAGCGTCATCGGCGACAAGGACAAGATCCTGCCGGAGAAGGTCAATGCGCTCATTTTCGATCAGTACAGAAGCGGCTATTTTGCCGTCGGCGAAAAGGTCGGTCAGGCATGGAACGCAGGCGCCGGACTGATGAAGAAGGCTGCAGAATAATCCGCGAATCAACCATACAAAACAGAATCAGCGCCCTGAGCGGGGCGCTGATTATTTTGGCATCAGTCAGAATGCAGGCTGGGTTATTCCACGGTAAACGTCACATTCCAGCTAATGCATTTTATTTTTCACAATTCTATCACAGTATCTGGTTGATTTTTGCAGCGGAAACCGTTATAATAAGTAAGAGTGTGCATACCGCACCCCAGCATTTTAATGAATACGGCAGAGGGCAGATGTGCAGAATCCGGCTTGTTCCCGTGAGCAGGAACAGGCAGAAAACATCCCCGGTTTATGAGGTGTTATCATGACTTACGAAGAAATCAGGAAAGTGGAAGAAATCAATATCTACATCAGGCAGGCGGACGAATCATTGCAGGCGCTCGGCTACACCGAGCACAGCTTTGCCCATGTCACCTGTGTTGCAGAGCGCGCCGGATATATCCTTGAGACACTCGGGTTTCCGGCGCGGACAGTGGAGCTTGCGAAAATCGCAGGCTATCTGCATGACCTCGGCAATCTGATCAACCGCGTCGATCACAGTCAGTCCGGCGCAATCATGGCGTTCAGAATCCTCGATCACATGCATTTTCCGCCCGAGGAAATCGGGCAGATCGTCTCCGCAATCGGCAACCACGATGAAGGCTTCGGCGTTCCGGTCAGCGCACTTGCTGCCGCTCTGATTCTTGCAGATAAAAGCGATGTGCGGCGCAACCGCGTCAGAAATCAGGATGTGTCTACATTTGATATTCATGACCGCGTCAATTATTCGGTCACAAAATCGGAACTCAAAATCAATGAGGCACATACAATCATCAAGCTCAAGCTGCATGTCGATACCAGATACAGCTCCGTGATGGATTACTTTGAAATCTTCCTGCAGCGCATGATCCTCTGCAGAAAAGCTGCGGATAAGCTCGGGCTGGAATTCAAGCTGATCATCAATGAGCAGCAGCTGATCTGACAGACAGCCGTTTATATTCATCTGTTCGCTAAAAAATCAATCGGCTGAAAGGATACTTCAGCCCGAAAACAGGAGGACTCCATTATGAAAAAATCAATGATCGCGCTCTCGCTTCTTGCATCTGCGCTCCTGCTCGCATCGTGCGATACGCCTGATGTCAGTTCGACTGCATCCGCGCCGGATTCCACTGCGGAGCAGACAACCGCCGTCACCGAATCCACAGACACCGCTGAAACAACCGCGGAAACCGCTGCAGAATCCGTCACGGAGCTGACCGCCGCAGCAGCCGAATCCAAAACCACTGCCGCTGTCACCGAAATGCAGGGCGCGCCGGATAACGATTTCACATCCATTGCGGGCGTCTGGTATATTGACGGCGACCCGACGACTGCCTCTATCAAGATTAACGCGGACGGCACATTCAAATCCTACTACGCATCCGGCAATCTGGAAAACGAGGGCACAATCCGCCGCGAGAGCGAGGAGATCGAAGGCACTACCAATTACTGGTACAATCTCTATGACCAAAACGGCGAATATATCATGGGCTTCCTCGATACCGGCAGCAACACAGATCTCTATGTCGGCAACGGCGCAACACCGCACTTTCAGAAATTCGGCGAGGGCGGTCTTGCCGATGACGGCCGCGGTCCGGGCGAAGAATTCGTCGGCAGATGGAACTGCGACCGCGCCTATCTGACGATCACACAGAACTCCGATACCGAGTTTCATGCGGTGGTCAAATGGGGCTCCAGTGCATCCTCACATGTGGAATGGGATTACCCGCTGACCTATCAGGGCGGAAAGCTCGTCTGCAGCGGCAAGGCAAGCAAGACCTATGTGGAATATCCTGCACCGGATGCGGAACCGGATAAAACCGTGGAATACACCGACGGCAGCGGCGAATTTGTCATGCAGGGTGCAGGCGTTGTCTGGAACGATCTGACCGAACACAGCGGCGACGAAATGGTCTTCCAGACTGCACCGGAGGAATAATCAAAGCATCCGATCGGGAACCGGAAGGCTCCCGATTCGTTCAACAATCGAACTACACGATCCAATATAGCAGGAGGCAGACTGCATGTACTTCAAAATGCTGAAGCATGATCTGACACGGAAAAAGGGACTGAACATCATCCTCTTTCTGTTTATGACATTCGCGTCATTGCTGGTATTCGTCGGAGCCGTTCAGATCATCTCCAATCTGACACACCGCAAAACCGCAGAAACACTCTGCCGCACCTCAGATATGCTGCTGGTGCCCGGCCAGAACAACCTGACAATCGAAGAACAGGAGCAGGCGCTGGAACGGCTGCTCGCACCGGACGAAAATGTCATTGACTGGAGCACGGAAAAGATGCTCCGCATCGGATCGGCTGCAATGGATTATCCGGATCATGATGAGAAGGAAAAACCGGTCTATACCTACAAATATCAGTTTCTTTCCGCAATGCCGAAGGAACATGATCTGGTCTATGACCTCGCGGATCAGCCGTTCTATGTCCCGAACGGCAGCATCGCCATACCGGTCAGCGTCAGCGCTCTGACGGGCACCGGAATCGGCGATACGATCCGCTATACATCGCCCTACGGCAACACCTATGAACTGACCGTCAGCACGATTTTCAAGGATAACGCCCTGCCACTCACCATACGCTTCATTGTCTCGGATGCAGACTATGCGGTGCTTGCCGCCGATGCGGTCCGGAGCCCTGCAATGTTCTGCATCCGGATGCAGAGCAGCTCCTATGATGACATCGACAGCCTGCTCCGCTCCATTGAGGATGAGGTGGATGCATATGTACTTGCAGATGCCTTCTCCGTCAGCGACGATGATGTCATGATGAAGATTATCTCCGTCTTCATTGTCATCATCAGCGTGTTCCTCATTCTCATCATCCTGATGACGATTCGCTTCACGATGATCGCGGAGCTGAAAGAGGAGGAAAAAGAGATCGGCATGATGAAAGCCCTTGGTGTCGATTCGCTTTCATTCCGGTGGATGTTCGCCGCGCGCTACACCGCATTTGCGATCATCGGCGGCATCATCGGCATTGCGGCGGGCATTCCCCTCTCCGGCATCGTCATCGGCACATTCGGTCCGAATGCGATTCTGCCGGAGCGCTGGGAGATGTATCTGACCGGTTTTCTCTGCGTGGCAGGCATCATCGCGGTGATGATTCTGTTCTCGCTGCTGGTCATGCGGCGGATTCAGAAAATCTCCGTCATCGAAGCGCTGCACGGCGAAAACCGCGGCGAGCGCTTCTCCGGCAATGCCCCGATCTTCCTGCACAGGCGCAAAAAAATGAGCGTGCCGATGTTCCTTGCGCTGAGCGACCTGCTCGGGCGGCTCAAGCGTTATCTGTTCCTCATCATCGCATATACGCTCGGCACGGTGATCATGCTGCTGCCCTATAATGCGCGCAACAGCGTCATTACGCCCTCATATGCAAAAGTCTGGCTCTACCAATCCTACGATTTCCAGCTGAATCTCACGAAAGAACAGCGGGATGAACTCTACAAAATCTGCGAAAAAACCGGCAAGGATACCTATACGATCCTGAATGAGCAGATCGCCGAAGCAGGCATTCCTGCACACATCGACACCTGCTGTTACGGCGACGGATATGTCATGCTCAATGATAACCGCAAGGCATTCGATGTCTTCTGGAAAGAGAGCTTCGCAGAGCAAATCACCTACCAGAAGGGCGGGCGCGTCCCGACCAATGAAAATGAGGCGGCGATGAGCGCCTTTACCGCCAACCGTTACGGCATTGTGCCCGGTATGAAGGTCAAAGCGATCATCAATGAACAGAATGCCGACAGAACCTATCCCGAGGAGCACGAGCGTGAGCTGACGATCACGGCGCTCTATGACAAAATGGAAACCGGCATGCCGTCGCTCATCCTCTGGGACGGCTACAAGGACGGCTACAGCTATACCGAAAAAGAGACGGGCTTCGTGATCGACGCGCCGGAAAGCGAACATCCCGCCGTGATTGCGCAGCTGCGCGATCTCTACGGCGCCGCACAGGTCTATGATGCACAGGAAGCAATCGAACGCGATCTCAGCGATTTTGACAGTCTGTTCAAGACGCTCAAGCTCGTTGTCAGCATTGCGGTGTTCTTTATCCTCTCGCTGATAACCTATCTCTATGAGAATGTCTTTCTCTCGGAGGAGGTGCCGGAAATCGCCCTGCTCAAGAGCACAGGATTCCGGAACAGCGCAATCCGGCGCTGGCATCTGCTGCGGATGCTCTGCATCACGCTGATCTCCGTCGTACTCGGCGAAATCATCTTCTGGACATGCGGCACGCCGTTCTTCCGGTTCTTCATGCGGCAGTATGAGGTCACGGGGATGCGGTTCCTCTTTGAATTTCCGGTGAGTTTCCTCGTGATTCCGGCGGCTGTGATTCTCACGGTGCTGCTCGTCACGGGACTGACACTGACAAAGATCCGCCGCATCGACATCCGCAGAATCAACGAAGAATAAGAGGAGGCACGAAATGGATACTCTGATTTCAGTCAACAATCTTTGCAAAACATATAAAACCAGCAAACAGGAAAACACCGTCCTGAACGGCGTCAGCTTCGACATGCAGCCCGGCGAATTCATCTCGATCATGGGACCCTCCGGCAGCGGCAAATCCACCTTGCTTTACACCGTCAGCGGCATGGATACGGTCACATCCGGCTCGGTCTCCTTCCGCGGCAGAGAGCTCTCCGGCATGCATCAAAAGGAGCTTGCGCAGATTCGGCTGAAGGAGATGGGTTTCATCTTCCAGCAGATGTATATGATGAAAAAGCTCTGCATCTTCGATAATATCGTGCTGCCTGCCTATCAGGCGGGCGCGGCGCGTGCAGAGGCAAACAGCCGCGCGGAGGCACTGATGCAGCGGCTCGCAATATCAGATACCGCAAAGCATGAGATCACGGAGGTCTCCGGCGGCGAACTGCAGCGCGCCTGCCTGTGCAGAGCACTCATCAACGAGCCGCAGATTCTTTTTGCGGATGAACCGACCGGCGCACTCAATTCCAAGGCGGCTGCGGATGTCATGCGCGAGCTCGTCAATGTATGGCGCGGCGGCACCGGCATCCTCATGGTGACGCACAGCGTCCGCGTGGCTGCGATGAGCGAACGTGTGCTCTATCTCGTGGACGGCACGGTGCAGGGCGAAATGCAGCTCGGCAAGCTGGCGAAAGATGCCGACACCGCCGAACGTGAGCAGCGTCTCAGCGCATGGCTCATGGAGCGCGGCTGGTGAGGTGCGGCATATGAAAAGACGATATATCCTTGCCGCGGCTGTCATGCTGCTGCTCACCGGCTGCGGCAGTCAGCGCACCGGATACGAAAATTTCACCGCACCGGAGCAGGGCGCAAGCACGCTCAAACCCGTCTCGGATATCTATACCGAACGGCATTATGAGGGCGTCGCGCCGACAGCCGAGAAAACGCTCGAAACCGTCACAACCGGCGGCGGTGCATGCGTGATCGAACGCAAAAACAGCTATTATGACATCACGCTCGATTATGACAAGGGCAGCCCCGACAAAATCGGTGCTGCATATGCAGAGGCAATCAAAAAGGTGCGTCCGGATTATGCCGCAATCACAGAGCCCTATCTCTACGAGAATATCAAGGCGGCGTTTCCGAATCTCGCCGGAGACTACAGCGCCGTGCAGAAGCGCACGGATGCGATTTTCGGGACGCTGCGTGAATCCTATCAGCAGGAGCTCCGCGGATTCGCGGCGGAAATCACCGGTGATACTGCGGGCTTCTCCGAGGACGGCATTCTCTCTGCGGAGGAGGCAATCCTGATGCAGCTGATTCCGGATGTCCTGCGCGGTACGGCTTGCAGCGGCATCACGGCATCCGGCAGCGCGACTGCATCCGGTGAACGCATCACATGCCGCGTGCTGGAATGGCAGCTCGGCAGCGAAAATCAGATTTGTGCCACACACACGCTCCTGCACATGAAGCACGGCGATGAGAGCTTTACCTCGGTCAATCTGCTCGGTTTCCTGACCATCCTCACCGCAATCAATGATGAGGGCGTGATGATGAGCATTCTCGATGTCGGCAGCAAAAATGAGGTGCCGTATACAACTGCGGATAAACGCAGCTACACCTACGATATCCGCTATGCGCTTGAACATTACGGCAAGGCGCGCGAGGCGGCTGCCTATCTGCGGGACAATGCAGCGCACTATCCCTATTGCGTGAACGTCCTCTGCACCGATGCAAAGGACGCCTGTGTCGCGGAGCTCTGCGTCGATCCGGAGGAGGGCACACCGCTCCTGCGGGACGAAAACACGCCCCTGCATGACGGGCTCAAATGGGATGATCCTGCGTATATCTGTGTGGTCAACTCCTTTGCAGCAAAGGGCAATGCCGATCAGCTGACGCACACTTCGGGCAATGTCATCCGCTGGAACCGCTATCTTGATCTGTTCGGCGGTCAGCGCGGTCTGACGCTCGGCGGATTCAAAGAGCGCATGACAGCTGAGCAGACCGACAATGAACTCGTGCGCATCCGCAGCGAAAGCGTGGTGCATATGGTCATCGCGGATTATGACACGCACAGCCTGCAGGCAATCCTCACCGGCACAGACGGCGTTGCGGACAATCCGGCGTTCATTGACCTCGGCAGCTGGGAGTGAACGGATTTGGCGGGTGATATCTTTGCTGATCATCGAAGATATCAGAATCATAGAAAAAATTGTACAAGCAAGCCTGTCTGACCGAGATGTCAGACAGGCTTCTGCTCATGTGCAGTTCTGGCGCCGGTGTATATAATCAGAACGATTATCAATATCCCGCTTGTATGAGCATGACACACAACAGATCGAATCGGCAATCTGCCTCTTGACATCTCATACTTTAAAGTTTATAATGTAATTACAAGCGGAATTCAGATTTCGATTTGATCGGACACAGTAAACAAAGTGATGCAGCCATCACTTCTCAGCATGCTAAAAGATTGGCGTGTATTATAAGTGTCCAATGTCCGGCCGCAGTTTCTTGCGTTTGTATATCCCTATATTTCAAGCTTAGTTTCTTGATGAATAAGAAGACATTGCTTTTCACAGGATGTATCATAGGTGATATAGGGCTTTCGCGGATACAATAATACTTGATCCGCTGAAATGGAATCGTCCGTATGAAAAATGGCGATTATCGTTAAACATTATGAACGGGCAAATGACTAAGGATGAGACTTCCAAATACAGTTCATTCCGGAGGGGGTACAATTGAATACTGTCGAAAAAACTTTCGATCATGATGATTTAAGGCGTCTGCAACTAATTGAATTGGAAGCACTGAAGGAAATTGATCGGATTTGCAGAAAAAACAATATTAATTATTCATTAATGGAAGGGACTTTATTAGGGGCTGTCAGGCATAGGGGGTTCATTCCTTGGGATGATGATATTGATATCGCATTGCTTAGAAATGATTATAATAAATTAAAAATGATATGTGAAAAAGAGCTGGATTCACCGTTTCACTGGCAGAGTCAAGAGTCAGAAAGCAACTGGTATCGTTTGTATGCCAAAATAAGAGTGAATGGCACTGAATTCAGAGAACTTGCCCATTGCCAACATCATATTCATCATGGAGTATATATAGACATATTCATATTGGATCATATACCAGATAGCAGACTAATGAGAAAAATACAAAGGCTAAAGTATCGGTTTTATAATGTAGGATTATCAGCAAAATATATAAACTTAGACTGTCGAAATGGCTCCAAAAAAGCAATTGCCAGAATTATGAGAATATTATATGCTCCTTTCTCCTTATCCTTTCTTTACGCAAAAGCCAATCAATGTTGTCAAGAGTATAACATAAAACCATGCAAATCCGTAACCAACTTTTGTAGTGCATATGGGGAAAAAGAGATTTTTCCAACACATTATTTTACAGAAACGATAGATATTCCTTTTGAAGAGACCATATTGAAATGCAGCAAATACTATGATAAAATATTAACTCAATTATATGGGGAATATATGAAACTGCCGCCGCTTGAAGCAAGAAAACCCCGCCATCAAATCATTTCCTATCATTTCTAAATTCACAGTTGTTATGCTCTCTTTCATCTTACAGAGGTAATTATTTAATTTGGCATGGTGAGTAACATGAAAAAAGTATTGTTTATATTAAAATCAATAACCACGCAAAACAGGCAAAACGCGTTATGTGTTGAAAAAGTTGCAGAGCATTTAAAATCCTATGGTATTTCTGTAGAATACCTCAGTTGGGAGTTAACCCCGGTCACTGATTATTCAAAGGATATCCACATAGTTGTAGAAGACGATAAAAGAAGCGGCATTGCGAATTGGGGCAGAAAAATCACCAAGGTGATATGCACACCAATTGAAAATTTATCCGCTGAAAAAAAGCTTTATCATCGCCTTGTTGCATTATACAGCAGCAACCAATACGATGCTGTAATTGCTGTAATCAACCCTCCCGAAAACGCAGAAGCAGTATATATGGCAAAAAAGAAATTCCCGAAAATGCATACAATTTTGTATGAGCTTGATCCCAATTCCAGCCGTCATAAGGTTTGCAGAAATGCAAAAGAAAAAATATGGCGTTTGAGGAGCATGAAATGGGAAAGAAAAATATACCGTTCTTTTGATCATATTCTTCATATGGCATCACATGAACGGCATTATTCATCGCAATATTTTGCCGAGTTTCAGAATAAAACAATCTATCTCGATATTCCGAATTTCGAGCCGATTGATGTCGGAATTGATAACAAATTACATACGCCGCTGCGGCTGCTTTATTGCGGTGCCTTTTATCCCCGAATGCGGGAGCCGTATTATATGTTCAGACTGCTTGAAGAAGTAAGCAAAACAGTCCCGCTGACGCTTGATATCTATACCGGAAATTCTATGCGTGATGAATTAGAAGCATTATCACGAAAAAATAATTTTTTAAGATTGCATAAAGAAGTATCGCAGGAAGAATTAAATTCAATCATTGGTTCTTCCGATATTTTAATAAGCGTTGGAAACAAAAACACGGATTTTCTTCCTTCTAAAACACTCATGTATATGGGAACTTCAAAACCAATCATTCATTTTTATTTTGATTCAGATGATGTTTCTTTGCGGTATTTCAGCTGCTATCCTGCTGTACTGAGTATTCCGGAGAAAAAAGAGAACGAGCCCGAGATTGTGAAACAAATCATTGCGTTTATTGCGCGGGTATGTAACGGCATACCGGTTGATCAGAATTTGCTGCGAAGCTGCTTATACAGAAACACGCCTGAATACTCAGCGAAACAGATTTACGAGTTGATTAACAATGAATCCGAGAAACAATAAGTTCTCCCAACATTAAGCAATCATTCTAAAATGATTTTGTGCTTGCGTATTCGGGAGAAATGTTCTTTTCATTTCCGTTGTTTATCTTTGTTATTTTGAATTGATACAAAAGGAGATGTGTGAAATGAGGATTGCAGCAATCAATACACTTCCGAATGGAAGCACGGGTACAATCATGCGGGGAATCTTAGATACCGCAAAAGAAAAGATGACGATAGAGTACATTTCATTTTATGGTAATTGGAAGGGTTGTCCCCAGACATACGCCGACAGCCTGCGATACGGTTATAGAATGGAAAACCTGTTCAATGCAGCAGTTTCAAGACTCACAGGATTTCATAATGTGCTTTCGATCTTTGGAACATTGTCTTTAATAAAAAAGATAGATGCTTTTATGCCGGATATCATCCATTTACACAACCTTCATTTATGGACAATCTGTTTGCCGCTTTTATTCCATTACATAAAAAAGCAGAAGATAAAAACCATATGGACATTACATGATTGCTGGTCATTTACCGGTCAATGTCCATATTTCGATATAGCAAAGTGCGATAAGTGGAAAACAGGCTGTCATGATTGTCCTCAGATACATGTTTATCCTTCATCAAAGGTAGACCGGACACGCACAATGTGGAAATTAAAACGCAAGTGGTTTACCGGCGTTGAAGATATGACCATTGTTACTCCGTCCGAATGGCTTGCCGGTCTGGTGCGGCAATCCTATCTCAAGGAATATCCGGTAAAGGTTATTCACAACGGCATAGATCTTAATGTGTTTCAACCAGTCGAAAGCGATTTCCGTCAACAGCATCATTTAGAGAACAAATACATTCTTCTTGGTGTTGCTTTCGGCTGGGGAAAGCGAAAAGGACTGGATGTGTTCATTGAACTATCCAAAAGGCTGGATGAAAGATTTCAAATCGTGCTTGTCGGGACGAATGATGAAATTGATAAGCAGTTACCTGCTAATATCATTTCGGTTCATAAGACAAATAATCAGAAGGAATTAGCAGAAATATACTCTGCGGCAGATTTATTTGTAAACCCGACAAGAGAGGAAGTTTTAGGATTAGTGAATATAGAATCACTTGCTTGTGGTACACCAGTCCTGACTTTTAAGACAGGCGGCAGTCCCGAAATACCGGATGATAAAACAGGCTATGTAGTCGATGTTGATGACATTGATGAGATGGAAAAGCAAATCATTAGAATTTGTACAGCGAAAATATTTTCGACAGACGATTGTTTGAAAAGGGCGAAGGCGTTTGACTCGGTAAAAAAATTTCAGGAGTACATTGGCTTGTACTGCCAATCACCGCAGAAAGATAAAGCGATGTAATGGTTGGAGTTCCGATTATTCATCATCGAACGGCAACTCAGGGAGACCGGCGTGCCGGATGACATCAGTCAGCCCAATCAGCATATATACTGTATACAACACACCCCGAAACGGTCACAGGATCGTTTCGGGGTGTTCTTTTGCAGATATCTGCATGTTCCGCGATTTCACAAGCGGCTCTCCGCTGCGGCAGCCGGATCGGCATTCAGCTGGATTGCAACGGTCGCAACCGCCTTGCCGCCCTCATAGCGCAGGGAATATTCGCCGTCATATTTTTCGCAGATGCTCCGGATAATCGCCTTGCCGTAGCCGTGGCCTGCCTCAGTTTTGGTGCTCTCCTCACCGGCAGGCGGTCTGGAACAGGTATTGACACAGCGGATTACGAAACAGCCGCTCCGGATGCCGCTCTTGAGTGTAATCTGCGTCTGCTCCGGATGCTTCTCCTGCAAGCAGCTTTCCGCCGCGTTATCAAACAGATTCGACATCAGGCTGCAGAGATCGTAGTCATCGAACGGCAGACCGCCGCAGTCCCGCAGCACAATCTCGGTCGGGATTGCCTTATAGCGCTCATCATCAAGCTTGATGCTCAGCACCGCATTCAGTGTGCGGTTCTCACAGTAGTTCGGCGTGCGGGTATCATCGAGCCGCTGCTGAATCGTCTCGATCATCCGCTCGGCATTCTCCTGCCCGTCCGGATCGCGCATCAGCAGGGAAACGGTCTGAATCTGCGCCTGCATATCATGCCGCAGCTTTGAAATCTCCGTGAACTTGCTCTCCGCAAGCTTATAATACTGCTCGTTGTTGTCCATCTGCAGCCGGAGTGTTTTGAGCTTCTCCGCACTCCGGAGCAGCTCGCGCCGGTTCAGCATGTTGTAATACTGGATCACAAGCAGGATGCAGAGCATCGTCTGGAATGCAAGCTGCAGCAGCACGCCGACCTCTGTCAGCGCCTCGCTGACAAAGTACAAATAGCCGCAGAGGAACGCGAAATGTCCGCAGACAAACCCGACGATCAGCGACATATCGCGCAGAATCTTCAGGTTCCGCCGCACCGCGCAGATCAGCATGATAAATACCAGCATGAAGACGTCGATAATCAGAATGCGGGCGGCTGCGATCTGTGTACAGTTCGGATCGGTGTTCGCCATCGTGATGAGATCCGTATTCGTCAGCGCGGAAAAGAACAGTGACACCAGCGTTTCCGTCACGGTCTGCACCGTCAGGAATCCGATGAACATCAAAGCTTTGCGCAGCAGCGTGTCCTCATACCAGAACAGCACAGGGATTTCCGCCAGCAGCAGCACGATATGCGGAAACAGAGAATTCATCGCATTCGGGCCGAACGGCAGAAACGCGATATGCACCGCAGAAATACAGGCAAAATAAAACCCGACTGTAAACCAGTAGCTTTTTTTTGGCTTGCTGATGTGGTGATAGAAAAAGGTGTAAATGATCATCTGCTCCAGCAGGGTCAGATAATAGGTCGCTTCACTCGTAAATGTCATAGGCTTCCTCCCAGATAGTCTCCCCAGCACTTCCGCACGGTCTGAAAGCGGCTCTGACTGATCGGCAGCTCCCTGCCGCTGCGCAGGATCAGTGCATAGCGCCGGATTGAGGTGATCTGATGCAAATTCACGTAAATGCTCTGATGACAGCAGACAAACGCATGTTCAAGCTGCGGCGCAATCTCCGAGAGCTTTCTGCCGTAGCTCTCCGCAAGAACCTGCCCCTCCGTATCAAAGACGGTCAGCCGCCGCCGGATGCTTTCGATGTATGAAATCTGCTCAAACGCGATTGTCCGGATCGTATTTTTGCCGGTCGGGAGTGTGAGGTTCCCCTGCCTGCCCGATTTCTGACGGAGAATCTCAAGCACATTCCGGACACGCTCCTGTGTCGGCGGCTTGAGCAGCAGCGCCGTCGGAGAAGCCGCGAAAATCTCCTCGCAGTAGCGGATATGTCCGGTATAAAAAATCAGCGGAATCTGCGGATATGCCCGCTCAAACTCCTTTGCAAACGAAATGCCGCTGCTGTCCTCTGCAAGCTCAATATCGAGAAACAGTGCCGCATACGGCACATTTTCCGCAAGCTGCATCGCCTCTGCACCGCTGAGCACCGTGTCGGTTCCGCAGTCCGTCACAGCCTGCAGAATCTCAGCAAGCGCCCGTGCATCCGCCGGCGTGTCATCGCAGATCAGAAATCGCTGCATTCGACTTCCTACGCCCCTTTCAATCATTTGTGAAACCTATTGATGTCCCAACTATCTCTTGTAGATATCTGCTTGTTTTTTTTGCCGTGATACTGCGTTAGAAATCCTTGCCTTGCGTCAGCAAGGCTGCGGCTTTCTGCCTTGTCTCACGACAAAAATCCTGCGCATCTATTCTTCAAGATTTAATTGGTACATCAATATTATAGTATACCATATCCGCGGGCAAATGGCAAGCGGGATTCAGCATGCATCATTTTAAATTATGCGGTAAAACGTTTGAATTTTGCGGTCATGATTGCAGTTTTCCCGCACGGGGGGTATAATCAGAACGGTATCGCATACCAAAAAAATCAGAAAGGAAGATTTGGAATGAGAAAACGATTGAAGCAAATGCGCAAAACGGCAGCATTTCTGCTTGCGGTTGTCATGACGGCAGGCGGAATCCCCTCCGGAATGCTGACTGCGTTTGCCGCAGAGACACCCCCCGCAGCATCAGGCAGCACTGACAGTGAAAAGACGGCAGGCACCCTGATCTCGGCGGCAAGGACATGGGGCAATCCCGGCGGGCAGGCGAAGCTCACGCTTTCGATGGAGAACAATCCCGGCATTGTCGGTCTGACCCTGCAGATCATCTATGACACCGCCGTGATGTCCGTCGCAAAAGCGGAAAACGGAACTGCCGTCAAGGGTGACAACATCCAGTTTACGCCGCCAAACAGCGGAAACAATTATGTCTGGAACGGCGTTTCCATGAAGCCCGATGAAATCAGCGACGGCAATCTGCTGACACTGACCTTTGACGTCAAAGAGGGCGCAAAGCCCGGAGATTATCCGGTTGTGGTGTCCTGCGTCGATGCGATCGACAACAACCTCAAGCCGGTGTCTGTCACGGTCAGCAGCGGCTCTGTCTCCGTGATCGACTATATCCCCGGCGATGCCACGGGAGACGGCAGAATCGCAATGAACGATCTTGTGATTCTGACGCAGTACATTGCCGACGGCGGATACAATCCGAACGGCTACGCGGCAAAGATCAACGAGGCTGCCTGCGACGTCAACGCCGACAGACAGATCACCGTGCTCGACTCCGTCATTCTCGCAAGATTTATCGCCGACCGCTGCATGACCAATCCCAACGGCTACAACATCACGCTGCTGCCGGCGCCGTTCAGCTGCAAGCACGCAGATGTCAGGCATGTTGAGGCGGTGAAGGCAGCATCCTGTCAGGAAAGCGGCAATATCGAATACTGGTTCTGCGAGGACTGCAGCAAGTATTTCAGCGATGAGGCATGCAATACCGAAATCACCAAAGAAGCGACCGTCACCAAGGGCGAGCACAACGTCGTCATTGATGCTGCCGTCGCGCCGACCGCCGAGAAAACCGGTCTGACCGAAGGCGCGCACTGCAGCGTCTGCAACGAGATTCTCACAAAGCAGGAGACCATTCCGAAGCTGAAAGAGAACGGCGACTACGCCATCACATACAACATCGCAGGCAGCGATACCTATCTTGCTAAGGCAGAGATCCAGAACCCGAATCCGAAGTCATATTCGACCGGTGATACATTCCGCCTGAAGGAGCTTGAGGTTCCCGGCTACACCTTCGAGGGCTGGTATGACGGTCAGGGCGCAAATGCGGCGAGAATTGCCTCGATCAAGGCAGATGACAGCGGCGACATCATGCTCTATGCACACTGGTCGGTCAACAATTACACGGTGACACTGGACAGCGATACCAGTCTGCCGAATTACAAGCAGGAGCTCACCAGCCTTTCCTATACCGTTGACAAGGGCACCGTGCTCCCGAACATGTCTCTGAACG
This sequence comes from Oscillospiraceae bacterium, assembly GCA_017523995.1. The sequence goes on from JAFWUX010000004.1 coordinate 69,593, forward strand.
GCTACTATTTTGTCGGATGGGCAAATGAAGACTGTGAGATCATCAAGAGCATTGAGCCGGGCACGGTCGGCAATATCAAGCTTCATCCGATCTGGACAAGCCGCCGGAATTCCACGCACCCGAATAATTATCAGGCGGAAGGTCCGGTCTCCGTCACGGAATGGGATGACGAAGACGGCAATGCCAACATCAGCTTTATTTACAATATCGGTACAATCGAAAATGTCCCGCTGTACCCGATCGGCAACTGGATGAACAGCACTGCGGTCAAACAGACCGAAATCAAGACCGTGCAGGATTCCATCTCCAACGAGTGCGCAAAGAGCTATGTGCAGGCGGTATCGGAAGCGACAACCAATTCCGCTTCTATGACGCTCTCGAAAGAATGGAACGAGACCATCGACAACAGAGTCATTGACTCAAGCTCCGTATCTCAGGAACAGCGGCAGGCAGCCGAACGGTATTTTGAAGATAATAACGAATACTGCATCAGCTCCGGCACGGGCGGCAATCACACCTTCACCACCTCGGACGGCATCTCCAACAAGGTGAGCATCGGCTCCAAGCTCGGCGCTGAAATCGGTGCAAATATCCCGCTTGGCGGCGAAGCCGCACTGACGCCGAAGCTCTCCGGCGAGATCAGCAGCGGCGTTGAGCAGGGCTGGACGCACAACGATACCCTGAGCCAGTCCTACTCGTGGAATACGAATACCAGCCAGAAAATGAGCCAGAAAAACGGCGGCAGCCAGTCCTTCTCCAATGCGATCACCCAGTCTCTCTCGCACACCAGCGAATACGGACGCCTTGTTTCCAATACCGAAGGCACCGTGCAGACGAATGCGACTGAGCATTCGCAGTCCACAAGCAATTCCTACAGCAATACATTCGCCTACTCGACAAAGGAAGAAACGATCACAACGGTTGAGTTCCAGCTGGACAATGTACCGGAAGGCTACTATCGCCGCGTCATGGTCGGCACTGCAACGGTATTTGCAATTGTCAGCTATAACTTTGCAAACCAGCAGTTCTATGTGAACACATACTCCGTGATGGATCCGAAGTCCTATAATCCCTACTGGGACTACAGCAACACTTCCACCACCTTTACGGATCACCAGAACGGTGTCCTGCCGTTCGCAGTTCCGTTTGCGGTCAACCAGTATATCGGCGACCTGACCGTCAAGACAAACGGCATCACCGTGGACAAGGAAACCGGTATCGTCAACGGCTACACCGGCAAGGATACCGCAGTCATCATCCCGAAGTACATCAGCTACAACAACGCGGACAAGACCTATACCTCGATCAAAGTCACGGGCATCGCACCGGATGTCTTCGCAGGCAACAAGGACATTCAGGCGGTGTTCCTCCCCGATTCCGTCACAGCGATTCCGGCGGGCGCATTCAAGAACTGCACAGCGCTGGAGGCAGTCTTTGCCGAGAACATTCAGTCGATCGGTACAGCTGCATTCCAGAACTGCACCGCGCTGGAAAACTATACCGTCAGCTCCTCGATCGAAAGCATCGGCAAGGGCGCGTTCGCAAACGCAGGCTATGTCACGGTCAATGCGGCAAATGCTGCAACCGCGGCAGCAGCGTGTGAATGCGGCGCGGCATCCATCGTGCTCAATCTCAAGGACTGCACGGAGGCACTCGAAAACATGACACTGACCGTTCCGGACACCGCAAAGCTGTTCAAGCTGGAAGGCGCCGGCAAAACGCTGACCAATGTCCGGATCGTTTCGGATGCGGAATCCACCGAGATTCAGAACGTCACCATGAACAACACCGCAGGCAGACCGCTGACAATCTCCTCGAAGTCGCTGAAAATCGGCACAACCAGAATCACTGCACCGTCGATCGCAGCGGCACTGCTCGCAGAGAATACCGCCGTCACCGCCTACGGTCAGTCCGGCATCGTGACCACCGGCGAATACGCGATTCTCTCGCGCAGTACAGCATTCAGCGGCACCGGCGATACGGATATCGCAAGACTGAATGTCACCGGCAATATCGGCGTATGCGGCACGATTGAAGGCGAGAAGCTCGTGAACTTCATCAGCGGCAAAACCGTCAAAATTGACGAGGACGAATTCGATCGCCTGCAGAACAATCAGTTTACAATCACCCTTGACGCGAAAGGCGGCACGCTCGCCTCTGACACCATGACGGCATTTACCGACACAGCGCTCGGCACACTCCCCACCCCGACGAGAAAAGCCTATACCTTCACCGGCTGGTTCACCGAATCCGGCACACAGGTCATGAGCAGCACGGTCTTTACAAAATCCGAAGACATCACGCTCTATGCACAGTGGAAGGAAAACGCATGGTCGAACTGGTCAACCGTCAAGCCCGCCGGTGACAATCTCGAAATCGAGAGCCGTCAGGTGCTCAAGGGCTACAACATGGTCTCCTACTGGATCAAGGACAGAAACGGTTATGACAATCTCTGCTTCCGCAGCTTCTCCATTCCGGCAACCGATCCTTCCAAACCGGCAGCGGATGTTGTGTATGACTGGGGCGGCTCCCACGATTACGGTCAGCACTCGTTCGTGAATCTCGGCGGCAGCGAAAAGGAATTCTTCTCTGCCGATGTGATCAAATCCGCGATGAAACTCGCGCCCGGCGGCTGGTATAATGAGCCTTACGCGATCAACGCGGATGAAAAAGCGACCGGATACGTTCTGAATTTCAAGGGAACAGCCTTGATCGCGTTCATCGACAGCGAGGTCTACGAAACACAGTACAGATACCGTTAACGAAATCTGCATACGGCAAGGGAGCTGCATTCCGGCTCCCCTGCCGGCAACTGATAAAGCTGGAGGCGAATCTTCGTGAAAAAAATAATCTCGATCCTGCTTTCTGCTGTCTTGTGCGTAATCAGCATCCACGCAACCGTATTCGCAGAAGATGCGAAATCAGGCATCGTTCAGCTTGAAAGCGTGACCGGAAACGTCGGCGATACCGTCAGCATGCAGCTGTCTGTCAAAGACAATCCGGGCATCATTTCCCTTGTGACAGATCTTTCCTATGACAGCACGGCACTGAAGCTCACAAAAGTGACAAAATCTGCGGACTTCTGGAAAGACGCAAATATGACACCGGGCGGCGATCTCACCGCGCAGCCCTTCCGCATCATCTGGTTTGACGGACTTGCAAAGACCGATTTCACCGAAAACGGCACGCTTGCAGAGATCTCCTTCGAGATTCTCAAAGCGGGCTCGCATACGGTTGAAGCCGTGATATCTGACGGCGACACATTCAACAGCCGGTTTGATCCGGTTTCGTTTACCGTCAGCAGCGGAAAGGTGGATACAGAATCCGGCGCAGCAGTGACAACAACTGCTGCCGTCACAACAACCGCCGCATCTGTGACAACTGCTCCGGTCACAACGGCAGCCGGTACCGCGGCCGTCACAACATCTGCGCCTGCAGCCGCAGAAGGCAGCGGCAGACTGACGCTGAGCAAGGCAGCAGGTCCTGTCGGCGGCACGGTCAATGTCCCGATCGGCATCGCGGATAATCCCGGATTTGTCTCGCTGGTTGCGGATATCTCCTTTGACAGCACCGCGCTGAAACTCAAGGATGTCAAAAAGGATGCAGATTTCTGGAAATCCGCAACCATGACTCCGGGCGGCGATCTCACCGCGCAGCCCTTCCGCATCATCTGGTTTGACGGCCTTGCAAAGACCGATTTCAAGGAGAACGGAACGCTTGCCGTGCTCTCGTTTGAGATTCTCAAAACGGGCTCACATGCGGTTGAAGTGACCGTTTCCGCGGACGATACATTCAATACGGCGTTCACGCCTGTTCCGGTTGCAGGCTGCACCGGAACAATCGAGACACCCTCCGTCACAACGGCGCCGGTCACAACCGCAGCCGCATCCGTCACCACCGCAACCGAAACCGCACCGGCTGTCTCCGGTATTGCACGCGGCGATGTCAATGCGGACGGCGAAATCACCGTTGCAGATGCCCAGATGGTTCTGAATGCATATGTCAAGGGCATGTCCGGTCAGGATAACGGTCTGACGGCAGAGCAGGCGCAGGCAGCGGATGTCAACGGGGACAAGGCAATCTCGGTTGAGGATGCACAGACAGTGCTGCTTTACTACGTCAGGAACACGCTCTCCAACACCCCGACCACATGGGAAGAGCTGCTCGGAAAGAAGCCTGCCGCAGCACGCCCCTGCAGATAACCGCGCAGACAGGCTATTTACAACCATAAAACAAACCCCGAAACGGTCAGATGATCGCTTCGGGGTTTGTTGTTCTCCGGTTATTTGGCAGAACGCCGTTCCTTCATTTCTTGATCGGTCGGGAGCCGCCAGCCGTTCTCCTCCTCCCAGATCAGGTCAACATCATCCAGATGCGCGCTCCATGCGCAGTCCGGAAGCAGCCCGGTCAGCTCGGTCAGGCAGCTGAGCCAGTGCAGGATGATCTCATAAAAGGCTTTCATCACCATCGGGATGGCGGTTGCGCCGTCCAGCACCGTATCCGGCTCGTCGAACGGCTCCGCATACAGGCAGAAATCCTGATGCTTATAATGAAACGGAAACGCCGCGCAGTATTTGTCAACAATCGACTGCACAGCAGCTTTCTCCGCATCGTCCAGCGGATGCTCCCTCTTTGCCGTGTAATAAACAGACATGCCCATGCATACACACCTCAATTCTGTTTTGAAGCACACTTATCAAAACTGCTGAAGCAGCGTCCGCTTGGTATATGTCCCGATCTCCCTGCTGAATCTTGCGGGCACCTGCCTTTTGTATATTATAGCATATTATAACGTAAAAAGCAACCGGAGAGAAGGAATCTTTTGTGAAACGGTTTTCTTGCCGGAGTGCTTTAGATCAATGCAGGCGGGCGCTGCCCGCTTATAGCAAATTAACCGTGAAATTTCAACCCTCACCGCGAAATTGCGATGTTATCAGTCGATTTCAGCGGTCAGGTCTGCTGATTGGTCAACAACC
>JAFWUX010000067.1 GCA_017523995.1 Oscillospiraceae bacterium
ATTATCTGGCGGTCATGTGAGCGCCGGAAAGCCCAGCCTGTTCCGGTCGCCTGTGGCTCCCTCCATAGGCTGGGCTTTCCAATTCTGGTGCTTCGTATTTTTTTGGAAGGAATCTGTCACCTATCATTGACATTCCTACAAAAAGTCAGAATTATTCTTTCTTCTCCCATTGCACTTTCCGTAATTTTATGGTATAATAGAAAGGACTACATATGGGAGGATGAAAATGCATGCGGATTCTCGGGATTGATCCGGGCTATGCGACTGTCGGGTTCGGCATCGTCGATTATCAGGGCATGGACTTCCGCACAGTGGAGTTCGGCGCGATCCTGACACCGGCGCATACCGATTTCAACGGCAGACTGATGCAGATCTATGATGACATGGATTTTCTGCTCTCCCGATATCAGCCGCAGGTCATGGCGGTGGAAAAGCTCTATTTCAACACGAACAAGACAACCGGTATCATGGTTGCCGAGGCGCGCGGCGTGATTCTGCTCGCGTGCGCAAAGCATCAGATTCCTGTTGCGGAATATACGCCGCTGCAGGTCAAATCCGCGGTTGTCGGATACGGCAAGGCGGAAAAGCAGCAGGTCATGGATATGACGCGCCGGATTCTGCATCTGAGCGAGGTGCCGAAGCCCGATGATGCCGCCGATGCGCTTGCGCTGGCAATCTGCCACGGACACTGCGCAAAACCCGATTACTAATCAAAACGGAGATGTATCATGATAGATCATATTCGCGGGGCGGTGACCTATAAGGAGCCGAACCTCGTTGTCATTGAATGCGGCGGCGTCGGATATGCCTGCCGGACGAGCATGCAGACGGCGGCGTCCGTCGGTGCAGTCGGGGAGGAGGCGCTGCTCTATACGCGCCTGACCGTCCGCGAGGACGAAATCGCGCTCTACGGCTTTTCGGAGCGCAGTGAGCGCGGCTGCTTTGATCAGCTGACCAGTGTCTCCGGCGTCGGACCGAAGGCGGCGCTTGCAATTCTCTCTGATTTTACCCCTGACCGCTTCGCACTTGCCGTTGCGGCAGGTGACTATAAGCAGTTTACCAAGACCAAGGGCATCGGTGCGAAGACCGCACAGCGCATCGTACTGGAGCTCAAGGATAAGGTTGCGAAATCCGTGCAGAGCGCAGGACTTCCGGCTGCCCCGATGACTGTCGGGAGCGGCAATCTCGAGGAGGCAATGAGTGCCCTGCAGGTGCTCGGCTATTCGCAGGGTGAGGTCGCGGGGGTGCTCGCGTCGCTCGATCCGGCGCTCTCCTCCTCGGAGCTGATCCGGCTTTCGCTGCTGCAGCTCGGCAAAAATATGTTCAAATAAACTTTTGAACCGACAGGAGTGAGATCATGACAGGCAGTACAAAAGCAATCCTGACCGCAACGGCAATTGCTGTATTGGCAATCGCAGGCGGCAGTGCATATTACTATGCGCATCCGAAGCTGCAGGCACAGAGTGCGCTGAAGCATTATGTGCGCGCATGCAAAAGCGGCGACAGAGAAGCGTTCTGCCGGTATACGGTCTATGAGCAGATTGCACCGTTCTATGAGATCTTTGACGGCGCTGACCAGTCACGCCCTGTTGAAGAACGGATCGGGACGGAACTTTCGGAGATACTTGCGAATGTTACTGAGATTCGCTCGGTCAAGGTTGACAGTGTGAAAGACTGCACGGACGAATTTGCAGAGCGGATTCAGAGGATGTGGAAAAACCATGAAGCGGAACAGAAGATCATGGCACGCCGTGATATTGAGCCGGATCCGGTTTTTGAGGCGGGATATGAGCGGGTGCTCTCTTATATGGAGTCGGTCAAACAGGCGTATTGTTTTGATGTGACAATGCAGCGGAAAGGCGAAGGGGATTCGGCGGAAACCGCGCAGATTGTTGTCTCACGGATAAACGGATGCTGGAAAGTGGATCCGTTTACCCCGATAATGGTGGTTCCGACAGTCCACGATCCGGATGAACAAACAACATAATATAAATATATAACAACGCAGGAGGTTACTGAGAATGAGACGAAACAAGAAAACAGGTGCCGTCATCCTGATGGCGATGCTCGGCGCGGGGATGCTCTCCGGCTGCGGCAGCGCACAGATTCAGGCAGCCGATACCAGAAGAATGGTTGAGGTGCTCGGCGCTGCGGCGGATACCGATACACGCGGAGACCTCAACAGTGACGGCAAGCAGGATGTCACCGATGCACAGCTGCTCATGCGCTATTATGTCAGCAATTCGCTCTCGAGCAAGCCGCTGACATGGGCGGAGCTGCTCGAAGATGCACCGGCGCAGGATCCGAAGGATGCGGACAAAAAGGCGGTCGAAGCGCTGATGAAAAAGTTTCTTGATGCAACCGTCGCGGGCGATGCCGAGCAGGTGTTCAAGCTCTCCGGCATGGGCGATCTGCTCCGGATGTCTTCCGGCACAACCAAGACTGATGCGGAGCTCCTCGAGGATCCGAGTATTCAGATCAACAAGATCGACAGCTACACGATCGGCGAGGTGACGGAGGAACCGGAGAAACTCAAGGAATATCAGGATGCCTATGAGACTGCAATGGTGAATGTCCGCAAGGCGTTCGGTGACACCAATGCATCCGCGCAGGAACTTCGCACAGCGTATATGGCGGCGACCGTCCTGAAGCCGGTCACCAAGTTGTATTCCTGTCCTGTCACGACAACGCGGGACGGCAAGGAAAGCTCTGAGACCATCATGGTCGCCTGCGATGACAGGGGTGAGTGGCGCGTTGATCTCGGCGTGCAGACATCGCTGAACCGCTACAATGAAAGATCGCGGAAGGCTTCGGCGAATTCGACTGCGAGCAAGCTCCAGAAGGCGCTGACCTCGGCAATCGTAGATTTCGATGAGATGGGCATGGACGTCAATGTGCTCGACGGCGACTATACATGGACCGGCGCTGAGGTCAAGACAGTGGGCGCGGTGTCATATGATGTCAAAAATATCACGAAGGAAAACGCCGCACTGATGCTGAAAGCCCAGCTGCTCAAATACTTTGACAAGGCGGGCGATCTGGTGAACATCAGCTTCCGTGTCAAAAACGGCAGCATCGTTGCTGCAGCCGCTGAGATGCATTTCAGCAGCGGCAATGTCATCGGTGTCTATCCGCAGATCGGCGATGTTCCGGCGGATATGACCGTCACTGAAGCGATGCTTAAGTCGGCGGGCCTTCACGGCGAATAAATCATAGAAAACAGCCATACAGAGAAAAATCAGAGGTGTGAGACATACTGAAATGAAAAGGAGAAACCAGTATGAATCACGCAAAAGCAATGATGTGCAGTCTTGCGGCAATGCTGCTTTGTGCAGGGATGCTCGCAGGCTGCGGAAACCGGACACAGACGGAGACCGGAGCAGAGGCTTCTGTTTCCGCGGCGGATGCGGCGCCGGAAAAAGCCGCAGAAACACAGGAACCGGCAACAGAGGAGCAAAACGAAGCGCCCGATCATCTTGAGGCGGCGCAGGCGGTCCTCGCCGGATTTCTGGAGGGATGCCTCAGCCATGACGTTGCGGCGGTCGATGCGGCTGCGGATTACCGCGGCATGCTCTCCGCATTCAGCGGCGAGACCTTCACCGATGCGGAATGGCAGACTGAGGCAGCTGACTGGCTCTTTGATGCGTTCGACAGCTATGAGATCGGCACGGGCAGCAGCTCGGCGGAGGAGCTTGAGACGTATAATACGGGCATGCGTCAGGTTTTGACAGAACTGGAGGAGCACCCCGATCCGGACGATGATGCGGAGACACTGCGCTGCATTGCCTACCTCAAAGAAACGTTCCGGGAGGCGGAGGGGTTCTGCTCGTTCCCCGTGACACTCAGCTCGGAGGACGGCGCGCAGACCGATACGCTGAAACTGGTGCAGACAGAAGGCAGTTGGAAAATTGACCTCTGCGAGGGCGTTGTCAAGCGGATTGCGATGAACCGCATGTACCGCGAAGACGGCGAAGAAGCGGAGGAGTAAACCGCAGATGCGGTCAGGACTTCACACGGAATCTTACAGCGGCAGACAGAATTGCCGCAAATACGGTACCATTCAGAATATACTGAAATCAGGGAGGATCTGGCTATGAATCTTGACGAATTACTGAAAGAGGCGATCACGAAACCGGAAAAGCGTTCGCTGTTTCTGCAAATGCTCATCAAGAGCGATGTCTATGTCATCTGCAAAAAGCCTGTCAAACAGGATGAAATCAACGGCGGTGTCTCAATGGAGCTGGTCACAACCCAGAATCCGGACGGCGATATCTTCATCCCGTTCTTCACGAGTTACCGTTCCCTGCAGCAGTTTGCCAAGCGGTATGTCAACTGCTACCGCCTGAACTGTCTGCGCCTGTTTGACCTGATCCAGTCGGCAAATGCCGTGCTGAACCCCAATTCCTACGGCAAGGAATTCTCCTCGCAGGAGATCAAGAGCATCCTGATGGTTGCGCGGAACCTCAACATTCCGGCGATCTCGATGAAGGAGGAGGAAACCATCGAATACCGCCGCAGTCAGAAGGATCTCGATCATCTGATCCGGCCGCTGACGCGCTATCTTGCAAGACAGGCGAATGTCGATGCCTGCTATCTTGTCGAGATGATCCGCGGCTGTGAGCGCCCGCAGACACTGTTTGTATTTGATATGAGCGGCAACACGCGCAAGCTGTTCTTCCCGCTCTCCAAATATATGCAGACCTACACCAAGACCGGCGATTCGCTCGTGTTTATCAGTCTGGAGGAGCCCGCCGCGAAAAAAGCCATCAAGGGAATTGATCCCTTCTATATCCGCAAAAAGCGCTTCTTTGAGCGCTGATCTTGAAAGGAGCTGACAGCATGCCGCCGAAATCCAAACCGGCATCCTCACACAGTGCAGCGGCAGCGCAGGCAAAGGATACTGTGCAGAAGCCTGCTGAGACAACTGCTGAAAAGGCAGCAGCCGCGGTCAATGCCGCTGCAGGTGCTGCGAAACATGCAGCCGCAGCCGTAAAAGATGCCGCTGCTGCCGCCGTCACAAAGGCTGCCAAAAAAGACGAATCCCACAAAGCGGAATGATCCGCACCCGACATCCGTTGTCTGACCTGAAAGGAGTATCACATGCCGCCCAGTCATAAGCCGAGCAGTTCTCATTCCTCGAGACCTTCTCATTCATCTTCGCATTCTTCCCATTCGTCGCATTCCTCGCACTCGTCTCATTCTTCCCATTCCTATTCGCATCATTCCGGCGGATATCACCACAGACCGCATCACCGCCGCAGCTATGGATATTCCGGAGGCTACGGTCACCGGAGCTACGGCAGCCGTTCGATCTTCGGCAGCTGCGCCGGCTCGATGACACTGGTGATCGTGGTTGTCCTGATTCTGGTTGTTGCGGCATGGGTAAAGCATAACGGCAGCGGTCAGCAAAGCACCGGAAACAACAATCAGATTGCCGTCACCGATTCGTCGCATCAGCCGATCTATGTCGCGGCGCTCGGCAGAGATGTCCCGTGGAATGCGCAGTATGACATGTATTACGATAAGCAGACCGACTGCTATTTCTTCCTCAATACCGACATGGATCCGCCGATCTGGCAGTACTGGTTCGAGGGTGTTTCTTCGCAGTACGGCGAAGATTACGGCTGGCTCGAATGGGATGCAAGAGAGAGCCGCTGGTATGTCCAGACGGGCGAAACCAAATGGGAGCTCCTGCCGGAGAAGTATGCATCCGATCTCTGGCATTTCGACTGAAACCCTATGAACGGAGAACCGTATTCATATGATACAAACTGGAAATCCCGTGTTTGAGGACGAATCCGAGCGCCTCGCTAGCCCTGAGGTCATTCCGCAGGACGGCGATCTCGAGGTCTCGCTCCGCCCGAAAACACTCAATGATTATATCGGGCAGGATCAGGTTAAGCAGAATCTCGCGGTTTATATCGAAGCGGCAAGACGCCGCAGCGAGCCGCTCGACCATGTCCTGCTCTACGGTCCGCCGGGACTCGGCAAGACCACGCTTTCCGGCATCATTGCGCATGAGTTGGGCGTCAATCTGCGGATCACTTCCGGTCCGGCGATCGAAAAGCCCGGCGATCTTGCCGCGCTCCTGACCAATCTCGGCAGGGGCGATGTCCTCTTTGTCGATGAGATTCACCGGCTTTCGCGCGCGGTTGAGGAGATTCTCTACCCGGCGCTTGAGGACAGAGCACTCGATATCATGATCGGAAAAGGTCCCTCTGCGCGGTCGATCCGCGTGGATCTGCAGCCGTTTACGCTGGTCGGTGCGACAACAAGAGCCGGTCAGCTTTCTGCGCCGCTGCGCGACCGCTTCGGCATTGTTCAGCGGCTGGAGCTCTATACGCCGGAGCAGCTCTGCGATATCATCCGCAGAAGCGCGATGCTGCTGGATATTCCCTGCGAAACGGACGGCGCCATGGAGCTCGCAAGACGCTCCCGCGGTACGCCGCGTATTGCGAACCGGCTGCTGCGGAGAGTCCGCGATTTTGCGGATGTGCTCGGCACCGGCGTCATTGATGCGAAGACAACACGCGAGGCGCTCGAACGTCTCGAGATCGACGAGCTCGGACTTGACAAGCTCGATCACCGGCTGCTCGATATGATGATCCGCGGCTATCACGGCGGTCCGGTCGGACTGGAAACGCTTGCTTCGGCAATCGGTGAAGAAGCCGTCACGCTCGAGGATGTCTGCGAGCCGTATCTGATGCAGCTCGGTATGCTCGCGAGAACGCCGCGCGGCAGAGTGGCAACGCAGCTTGCCTATCAGCATCTCGGATATCCGACAGAGGAAGGCACCGCCGCGCAGCAGTATTCGCTGACGGACATGCTCGGCGGCTGAGCGGACAGCGAACGGGGGATAGATATGAGCCTCTTGCCAAAACAGAATTACAGATTCAATCGGGAGATACCGCTGCCGGAAGGTCTGATCAACGGTCAGGCGCTGGGGGCGGTATCAGGTATGAAATTCGGGCTTTCCAATATGAGCCGCAGCGGCTGTGAGGTCATTGCCGTTTACAATGCGCTGCTGCTGCATCACCGGCCGGCGGCTTTCCTTGAAATCGCACGCTATATGGAGCGGTTTCGCGTGCTGCTCGGATTCTGGGGTACGAATTTTCTCTCGCTCGGGCACTGCCTGAAGCATTACGGTCTTAGAACAAAGCGCGTCCGTTCGCCGCAGAAGGTCGAGGAGGCGCTGCTTTCCGGCAGTACGGTCGTCTATGTCTACTGGGTGAAAAAGCGGTTCCGCTCCTCGGTGCATACGGTTGTGCTGCAAAAGGGCAGAGATGTGCTCTGCGTTTACAATGCGTATAATCAATGCGGCCATGTGCTGCATGCGAAATTTGAGGATTATCTCAAAAACAGAAAGATGATCTTCGGATATATCATAGAACAGGAATCTGAAAAAGATTGAGGAGCGTAGGATCAGATGGTAGCCTTCGATGAAAATTATGATGCGTATATGCTGGAACTGGACGGGGTTCTGTTCCGCTGGGAGGAGAAGCCCGACGCAGCGGCGGAAAAAGCCGCAGAAAGGGCAGCCTGTGCGTATCACAAAAATATCCGCAAAATCGCGGAATTTCTCATTGATGATTTGATCCGTGATATCTGGGGCATCAGTGATCCCGATCAGGTGATCGCAAGGCTCGGCAGACCGCAGATCGCACCCGGACTGCGGCAGGTTGTCTACTGCGAGCATCTGTTTGATCAGCTCCATGTCATCAGCTTTGAATATCTCGATGACGAATTCCTGCGCCTGCAGGCTGTCGATCTCGACGGCTGACGGAAGGAGAACAGTATGCCGTTTGACTTCAAAAAAGTATACAAAGCGTATTATCTGCCGCCGCGGACGCCGGAGCTGATTGAGATTCCGAAGATGCAGTTTCTTGCGGTGCGCGGCACGGGCGATCCGAATGCGGAGGGCGGTGCCTATCAGCAGGCACTTGAAAAGCTCTATGCGGTTGCCTATACGCTGCGGATGAGCCGGAAATCCGGCAAAGAGATCGCAGGCTTTTTTGAATATGTTGTGCCGCCGCTGGAGGGACTCTGGCAGCAGTCCGGCTCGGAAAACGGAAAACTGGATTACAGCCGGAAACGCGATTTTGCGTGGATTTCCATGATCCGTCTGCCGGATTTCATCACGGAGGCGGATGTGCAGTGGGCAATCGCAGAAGCCGCGCGCAAAAAGAAAATCCCCTGTGCGGATGTCGAATACTTCTCCTACGAGGAGGGACTTTGCGTACAGGTGATGCATCTCGGCAGCTATGACAGCGAGCCGGAAACCATAGAACAAATGCAGCAATTCATCACAGCAACGGGCTGTGCGGCGGATCATTCCGCGGCACGGCAGCACCACGAAATCTACCTCAGCGATCCGCGCCGGACCGCACCGGAGAAACTGAAAACAGTCATCCGGATTCCGGTGCGCCGCACATAATGCAGCAAGAAAGGGAGTATTACAATATCGAAATCAAAAGCAGAACAGGAACGCGCATACTACAACAAAAAACTCATTCGGGAGGGCATGAAGGAGGAACTGAAAAAGCCGCTTTCATGGAAACAGCTTCTGGTTGAGTTCGTGCAGTATTTTCTCGGGGTCCTGATCGGACAGCGGCTGATTGTGCTGATCGGAACGGAAACGCTGATTGCAAATTCTGCGGTCAGATTCATCGTTGAAGTGCTGATTCTGGCAGCGATGATCATGATCGTGCGTCTGGTATTTGCCGGCATCAAAGAGCTGCTGCGCAAATCCAACTGATATATAACAGAAACATTAAGGAACACGGTTCCTTAAGCGGCGTTTGAGGCACAGCAAAGCTGTACGCCTCACAAAAAAACATCGCGAACAAAATGCGCAAAGCAGAAAATTTCAACATGAAACTGACATAACTGTATTCGTATTCTGTTTAGATGAAAATGGGATTCCAAAGGGACAGTGTCCCTTTGGCAGAGTTTGAGGCGGAGCCTCATTATAATCATCGCGAAGCGATACATACAGAGAGGTGAGAGGTTATGAGCAGATTCCTGCGGCAGGAGGGACTGCGCGGCGTGGCGATCACGGAGATCACATGCGAGCTGATGCTGCGGCTCGGCAGAGCGGCGGCGCAGGCAATCGGCAGGACGAGCAATCATCCGCCGGTGTTCTATATTTCGCATGATCCGCGGCGTGCGGCGGATGCGCTGGAAGCGGCGCTCTGTGCCGGAATCTGCGCAGGCGGCGGCATCGCGCATACACTCGGCGTGCTGCCTTCCTCGGGGCTCGCGCTGATGCTCTCGGCGGAGGATGCAGAGGCTGGCATTGCGCTCTCAGGCGCCAATCTGCCCTATGAGTCAGTCTGCGTGCGGCTCTTTTCCAAGAGCGGTCTGCCGATGTCCTCGGAGCAGCTTGACGCGATCTCGGCGCTCATGCCCTCCAATGCGGCAATGCCGCTGAAATCGCACCAGAACTGCGGCATCATTTCCCGTCAGGACGATGCACCGCGGCGGTATCTGCGGCTCATGGCGGCAAGGCTCAGCACACCGACCGACCTGAAACAGAGCAAGCCGCTCCGTATCGCGCTTGATTGCGCAAACGGTGCGGTCAGCGATCTGGCAGAGCCGCTGTTCCGGCATCTCGGGGCAGAGGTGCTGCTGCTCAACAATCATCCGGACGGCATGAACATCAACCGGAACTGCGGCGTGCAGGCGATGTCTGCACTGATCGAATTTGTCAAGGACTATAACTGCAGCGCCGGATTTGCCTTTGACGGCAACGGCGGCAGATGTCTCGCAGTCGATGAGGGCGGTGAGCTGCTCGACGGCGACCGCATGCTCGCGATCCTCTGTGAGGAGCAGCTTGCACTGCAGAAGGATGCGCCTGCGGGCAGAGCAAATGTCATGCAGCGCGGCGTTGCGGCAACCGTGATGTCAAACCTCGGATTTCTGCGCTATGCAAAGTCGCGCGGGATTCCGGTGCAGAGCACACAGCCTGCGCCGCAGTTTGTGCTGGATAAGATGCGCAATCTCGGGCTGGCGCTCGGTGGCGACGGCTCCGGTTATCTTTACTTCTCAGATGTCCCTGCGCCGGACGGTCTCATGACGGCAGCGCGTCTGCTGCAGGTCATGCAGCGGACCGGCAAGGCACTTGGCACGCTCTCGAAGGTCATGGAATATGATCCGCAGGTCGCGGTGTCGGTCAAGATTCCGCAGCACTGGCGTGAAATCTGGAAAAACGATCCGGAGATCACGGGCTTTATCTCAGCCTGTGAGGCGGAGCTCGGCACCGAAGGCAGAATCCTTGTCCGCGAGCGCCGCGATGATGCCTCGATCCGCATTATGCTCGAGGGCAGAGATTTCCGCCGCATCAATAACTATGCATTCGCAATTGAAGAAGCAATCAAATCCAGAACCAAGTAGGAGTGAACATATGGACGCAATCTGGCAGAAGATGTATGACGCTGCCAAAGCCGTGCTGAACGCGCGCAGGGTCTCGGACTATGTGACCTGCGGTGAGGTCGCGGCGGCGGTGCTGTCAAAATCCGGAAAGATTTACACCGGCATCTGCGTGGATACCTGCTCAACGCTCGGCATCTGTGCGGAGCGCAGTGCGATCTTTGCGATGCTGACAGCAGGGGAGCAGGAGATCGACAGGGTGCTTGCACTTCTCCCCGACGGCAGCAGCGGCGCGCCCTGCGGTGCCTGCCGCGAGCTCATGG
The DNA here is from genome assembly GCA_017523995.1 of Oscillospiraceae bacterium. The sequence goes on from JAFWUX010000067.1 coordinate 10,692, forward strand.
TGCAGCTCATGCCGCATACTTATCAGGATATTGAGATCATGATGAACACGGAAACCGGCAAGACGATTACGCTCGGTGAGATCACGCCGGAATGGTGGATTCCGTGAAGGAGCTGACCGTCGATCTGCACGATTATCCGGAGCATGCGAAGATATTTCGCCGGACTGCTGTCCGCGGAATCGTGGCGCGCGGCGGCAGATATCTCTTTGTCCACAGCCGCAGATACGGTGACTGCAAATTCCCCGGCGGCGGTATGGAACAGCATGAAACACACGCAGATACGCTGATCCGCGAGGTACGTGAGGAGACAGGCTATGATGTCCTGCCGGAATCGGTCGGCGCATGCATTTGCGTGCACGAGCGCCGCAGGGGGCTCTACGGCGACCTGCTCTGCATGGATTCGTATTATTATTTCTGTGCGGTCGACGACGCGGTGCATCCGCAGAAGCTGGATGCCTATGAGCGCGACGAGGGCTATGAGGTGCGCTGGCTGACGCTTGCCGAAGCCGCCGCATATAACGAAGCGGCGCTGCAGAACGATCGCACAACATGGGTGCAGCGCGAGCGCGCTGTTCTGCAATATCTGGCAGAGAACTGTGACGGTCACAGGGAAAGCAGACCGCTTTTGCCGGCGGAAAACGGCATCCAATCCTGAAGCTTTGGAGATTCATCTATGAGAGTTGCAAAAAACTGGGCGGATTACCGCCTGATTGATACAAAATCCGGCGAGCGTCTGGAGCGCTGGGGCAATATCACGCTGATCCGTCCCGATCCGCAGGTCATCTGGCAGACAAATCCGCTGACCGATCTGTGGAAACATGCGGACGGGCACTATCACCGCTCCAAATCCGGCGGCGGACAGTGGGAATACCGCAAAAAGCCGCCCGAGAGCTGGCAGATCCGCTACCGTGATCTGACGTTCATCGTGCGCCCGACCGGTTTCAAGCATACGGGACTGTTCCCGGAGCAGGCGGTCAACTGGGACTGGATGCAGGAGACAATCCGCAATGCAGGGCGCCCCGTTCGCGTGCTGAATCTGTTTGCATATACGGGTGGTGCAACGCTCGCGTGTGCGGCGGCAGGCGCAGAGGTCTGCCATGTGGATGCGGCAAAGGGCATGGTGCAGTGGGCGCGTGAAAACGCCGCAGCATCCGGACTGACCGAGAAGCCGATCCGCTGGATTGTCGATGACTGCGAGAAGTTTATCCGCAGAGAGGCGCGCCGCGGCAAGACCTATGATGCGATCATCATGGATCCGCCGAGCTATGGACGCGGTCCGGGCGGCGAAATCTGGAAACTCGAGAACTGCATCTATCCGCTGGTTGAGGCATGTCTGGATGTGCTCTCACCGGAGCCGCTGTTCTTTCTGCTCAACAGCTATACAACGGGCCTTTCGCCGTCGGTCATGGGCTATCTGCTGAACAGCCTGCTTGTGCCGAAGTTCGGCGGCAGTGTGCAGGCGGATGAGATCGGTTTGCCGGTGGAGCTTGCAAAGGCGGCGCTCCCGTGCGGTGCGACTGCTATATGGCAGGGAAAATAAATTCCGCGCAAAGACTATTTATAATTTACAGAGGAATGTGACTATGACAATCAGAAGATTCACCGAAGCGGATGCAGAGGCGGCGGCGCAGGTTGTCGCGGAGACAGTTGAAATCAGCAACAGCGCGGACTATCCGCCGGAATACATCGCACATCTCAAGCAGTCGCATAATGCAGAAGTGCTGACGCAGCGCGCAAAAGAGGGGCATATGTATGTGATCTGCGACGGGGAGAAAATCGTCGGGACTGGCACGATCGCGCCCTTCTGGGGCAGTGAGACCGAGAGCATCCTGCTGACGATCTTCGTGCTGCCGGATTATCAGGGCAGAGGGCTCGGGCGCCTGCTGATTGAAACACTCGAACAGGATGAATATGCAAAGCGCGCAAGCCGCATTGAGATTCCTGCCTCGCTGACTGCGGTCAATTTCTACCGGCATCTCGGCTATGACTATAAAAACGGCGTCACCGAACCCGAGGACGGATTGCTGTACCGACTGGAGAAATTCCGATGAACTACCAAATCGTTGACATGGAGACCTATTACCGGCGCGGCGTGTTCCGGCATTTTTCCGAGGACTGCAAGTGCTCCGTGTCAATCACAAATCGCGTGGATGTCACCGCGCTGAGAGAATGGTCAAAGCGCACAGATACGCGGTTTTATCTCAATTTTCTCTATGTGCTGAGCAGAGCGCTCAATGCAAGAGAGGATTACCGCCTCATGTGGGACTGGCAGAACGGGCGCCTGCTCTGCTGGGACAAGATCAACCCGACACAGTATGTGTTCCATGCGGACACCGAGACTTTTACACTTGCCTATACGGAATACGATCCGGATTATGCGGTGTTTTATGCGCGGGCGCTTGCCGATCTCGAAGCGGCGCAGAACACGCGCGATTACGGGCTTGACAGCGAGCATCATCCGAACTGGTTTGATGCATCCTGTGTGCCGTGGCTGCACTACGATGCGCTGCATGTCGAGCTGCCGGACGGGTATCTGTATTTCAGCCCGATTGTCAACTGGGGCGCATACCGCGAGGAAAACGGCAGACTGATGATGCCTGTCACGGTCCGGCTGAATCACGCAGCGGCGGACGGTTATCAGATCGCACGGGTGTTCATGCTGATCGGGGAGGAAATGCGGGCGCTGTGCGGTGAAGATTGAATCACGGAGCAATGATAGAAAATGAAACGTTGTATCATGACAGCAGCACTGCTGCTTGCGGCGGGACTGACCGGCTGCAGCGGCTCTGAGAAAGCGGCGGATGAAATCGCCGGCAAAACCTATTACTACGAAAATGACGGCTTCGGCGGTGCGTACAGTATCGAACTGAAAACCGACGGCAGCTTTCTGTACTATGAGGGCAACCTCAGCAGCTATATCGCAACCGGAACATGGAGCATCGAAAAGGATACCGTGACGCTCAGGGATCGGGATTACGAGCTCGTCAATTATTATCAGATCGACGGCGATTCGCTCCTGTTTATCGAAAAGGATTCCACGAATTTTACCTATGTCAAGGTGAAGGACGGCGAAGCGTTCAAAGCCTGACAGGAGATCATTGGCGGACACTTTCCGCAGATGGAGGCCGGCACTGCCGATGGAAAAACTGATAACCATAGAAAACGCGCATTTTTCGTATCCCGCCGCGGAGGAGAATGCGAAGCCTGTTGAGGTGCTCAAGGGCATCTCGCTGGAATTTGAACACGGCGAGCTTGTCGCAGTGCTCGGGCATAACGGCTCGGGCAAATCGACGCTCGCAAAGCTCCTGAACGCCATGCTGCTGCCGACAGAGGGGACGGTCACGGTCGCGGGCATCGACACAAAGAATGAGGACAAGCTGCTCGAGATCCGGCAGCATGTCGGCATGGTGTTCCAGAATCCCGATAACCAGATTGTCGCGACGATTGTCGAGGAGGATGTGGCGTTCGGACTGGAAAACCTCGGTGTGCCGAGCGATGAAATGCGCATACGTGTCGATCAGGCGCTGCAGGCGGTCGGCATGTATGAATACCGCGGACATGCGCCGCATCAGCTCTCCGGCGGACAGAAGCAGCGTGTCGCGATTGCCGGCATCATTGCCATGCGTCCGGACTGCATCGTGCTCGATGAACCGACTGCGATGCTTGATCCGCAGGGACGCAAGGAGGTCATGCGGACGATCAAGCTGCTCAACCGTGATTACGGCATCACCGTCATCCTGATCACGCATGAGATGGACGAGGCGGCGCAGTGCGACCGCGTGATCGTGGTCGATCACGGCGAGGTGCGCATGGACGCAAAGCCGGAGAAGGTCTTTTCGCATGTGCAGGAGATGCGTTCGCTCGGGCTTGATGTCCCGCAGCCAACGGAGCTCTGTGATCTGCTGCGGCAGGCAGGCTATGATCTCGATCCGGAGATCATGACGCCGGAAGCCTGCGCGGAGGCAGTCGCAAAGCTGTTTCAATGAGACGCACGGGAAAGGATCACAGGCGTGATTGACAGCATCCGCTTTCAGGACTGAGACTCCGGAGAGGGTTCTGTCCGCACAGCTTATTTTGAAAGGAATCTTGTAAATGCCGATTCTGGAAGCAAAGAATCTGACCTATACCTACAGCATCGGTTCGCCGTTTGAAAAGACGGCGATTGACCACATCGACCTGCAGATCGAGCAGGGGGATTTTGTCGGCATCATCGGGCACACGGGCTCGGGCAAATCGACGCTCATGCAGATGATGAACGGACTGCTCAAACCGACAGACGGCACTGTCCTGCTGAACGGCAGGGATATCTGGGAAAAGGGCGCCGACCGCAGAGCCGTGCGCTTTCAGGTCGGGCTGGTGTTTCAGTATCCGGAATATCAGCTCTTTGAGGAGACTGTTTATAAGGATATTGCGTTCGGTCCGAAAAATATGGGGCTTGATGAAAAGGAGATCGACCGCAGAGTGCGCGAGACTGCGGAGGCAGTCGGGCTGAGCGAGGAGCTGCTGGAAAAGCCGCCCTATGCACTCTCCGGCGGACAGAAGCGCAGAGTCGCGATTGCGGGCGTCATGGCGATGGAGCCGAAGGTGCTGATCCTCGATGAACCTACCGCAGGACTTGATCCGAAGGGCAGAACCACCATCCTGACGCAGCTCTCCGCCTATCAGAAGCGGACAGGCTGCACGGTCATGCTTGTCTCGCACAGCATGGAGGATGTTGCGAAATATGTCTCGAAGCTGCTGGTGCTCTCGCATGCGAAGATCGTCTGCTATGATACGCCGGCGAATGTCTTTGCGCGCGGCGATTCGCTTGAGGAGATGGGGCTCGCCCTGCCGCAGATCACCCGTGTGTTTCACGGTCTGCGTGCGCGCGGCATCGACTTTCCCGATGAGGTCTACACGGTCAAATACGGCGCGGAGCTGCTGCTGAAGGCGCTTGCGGAAAGGGGCGGCAGATCATGCTGAAGGATATCACGCTCGGGCAGTATTTCCCGATGGACAGCGTTGTCCACAAAATGGACGCGCGCTATAAGATCGTCATCACGCTGCTGTTTCTTGTCATGCTGTTCTGGGGGCAGCATCTGACCTCGCTGATCGCCGGACTGCTGTTTGTAATCATTGCGACGGTCTGCTCGAAGATTCCGCCGAAAATGCTCATCAAGAGCATCAAGCCGATTGTTCCGATTCTGATTGTGACAGGGCTGCTCAATCTCTTTATGCTCGACGGCGGCAAGACCTATTTTGCCTGGAAGTTCCTCAAGATCACCGAGCAGGGCGTGCAGACCTCAATCTTTATGCTGGTGCGCATCTGCCTGCTGATTGCGGGCACTTCGCTGCTGACCTATACAACATCCCCGATCGTGCTGACTGATGCGATCGAGTCGCTGCTTTCACCGCTCAAAAAGCTGAAAATGCCGGTGCATGAGCTTGCCATGATGATGACGATTGCGCTGCGGTTCATCCCGACGCTGATTGAGGAGACGGACAAGATCATGGCGGCGCAGAAGGCGCGCGGCGCGGATATGGAAAGCGGCAGCCTGATGCAGCGTGCGCATGCACTGATCCCGATTCTGATTCCGCTGTTTGTTTCGGCGTTCCGGCGTGCAGAGGAGCTTGCGCTCGCGATGGAGTGCCGCTGCTATCACGGCGGCGAGGGCAGAACACGGCTGCGTGAGCTCAAGAGCAGCATGCGGGATTATGTCGCGCTGGCACTGACGATTCTGCTGTTTGCAGCGGTCATCATCCTGAACATTGTGCTGCACTGATATGAAAGAACGAGTAAAACCGCATCTTTACCGGATGCTGAGCTTTCTGATTCCGTGCCTGCTTATGCTGGCGGTGTTCGCGCTGGACGGCAGATATCCGTTCGGCGAGGATGCACTTCTGGAATCAGATTCAGCGGCGCAGTATTATCCGTTTCTGCTGCTGCTGCGCAGAACTGTCCGCTCCGGCGGCAGTCTGCTCTATACATGGCGCGCCGGATTCGGTACGAATTTCTGGGCGCTGATTGCTTACTACTGCCTGAATCCGTGGAACCTGATCGCAATCGCCCTGCCGGAATCAATGGTGCAGGGATTCCTCTCGCTGTCAGTCTGTTTCCGGATTGGGCTTGCCGGTTTCTGCACCGCAGTTCTGATGCAGACGGTCTCGAGAAAGCAGGATCTCTCGATTGTGATCTTTGCTTCGTGCTACGGGCTGAGTCAGTGGTTCATCTGGAATTATTTTCAGCTGATCTGGCTCGATGCGGCAGCGATGATGCCGCTACTGCTCGCGGGGATGTACCGTCTGGTGCGTGACGGGCGCTGCAAAATGTTCATCGCGGTGCTGGTGCTCTCGCTGATCTGCAATCCGTATTTCAGCTTCATCACCTGCATGATGACGTTTTTCTGCTGGGTCTGTGCGCTGATCATCCTGAAAAAGCCGCTGCGGGCGCTGTCCCGTGAGGCGGGACGCTTCTTCGGGAGCGCGCTGCTTTCGGGCGGCATCGCGGCTGTCATTCTGATCCCGCTGGCATTTGCCGTGCGGAATACGGGCGCTGCGGCGCAGGCATTTCCCGATCTGCTGGAGTTCCCTGACAGCTTCACGGAGCTGCTTGGCAGACTTGTCTCCATGACCTATCCGATCCAGCATATCGGCATGCCGAATCTCTCGTGTACAATGCTCGGCGTACTGCTGTTTACCGGCTATCTGACGGCAAAGCGGATTCCGCTGCGCGAGCGTCTGACGGTCGCAGGACTGCTGGGGTTTCTGCTCGTGAGCCTCTGGTATCCGCCGCTGGATTTCATCTGGCACGGGCTGCATGTCCCGAACGGATTTATCCACCGGTTTGCATTTCTTGTGCCGTTTGTCCTGCTGATGGCAGGCTGGCGCTTTACATCGACACTGCCGGAGACAGACGGGCTCCCGCTGCGCAGGCGTCTGCTGCGGCTTTGCGCGATGCTTGCTGTCACGGGCGGGCTCTGTGCGCTGGCTGTGTACCATGAGACAACCGATATCATCTTGATTCCGGTTCTGTTTACGCTCGGCTACTGCGCGCTGTATCTCTGGCGGTATCTGAAGCCGCAGAGCGGCGCTGTGCTTGGCGTCATGCTGCTGGTGACCGTCTGCGGGGAGATGTTCGTCTCCGCGAAGAATCTGGTGGAGTTTCTGCCGGAGCTTTACAGCGCATCCGATCTCACCGCAAAGCCGGAGCAGAAGCGCGCTGCAGCTGCTATCTGGGAGGCGGAGCGCGGAAGCCCGAAGCGCACCGCATTTGTCACGGGATACGGCTTCAATCCGGAGCTGTTCTGTGATCTGCGGTTCGGCGGCACGCTTTATTCCTCGCTGATCCCCGGCGATTTTGCCGATACGCTCTCGTATCTCGGCATGTTCTCCGGCGCCGATCAGAACCGCTATTTCTATCATCCGCTGCCGCCGCTTTCGATGCTGCTGACGGATATCCAATATGTCATTGCGCCTGCGGGCGGCGATTTTCCGGCGGCGTTCTATGCACCGCTCGGAAAGACCTGTGTGCAGAAATTTGCATACGATCTGCCGTTCGGATTCTGTATTCCCGCGCCGCTGACCGAACCGGAAGGCGGCAGCTTTGCGGAGCGTCAGAACGCGCTGTTTCACCAGATCACTGATACCGATGCAAATGTCTGCGTGCCGCTGCAGCCGGAAATCACGGTTTCCGATCAGGCTGTGAACGCCGCGGATGACAGCATCATGCTTGATACCGGTGACAGCGAAAAAACAACCGTGACCTACACCTTTACCGCCGATGCAGACGGCTGGTATCTCTATGACATGCTGCCCGATGCGGCACTTTGCAGCACAGTCCGGCAGTATGTTGTAAAGCACGGCGACGAAACTGTCGATTCGGAGCTTTTCCTCAAAGATGAGCCCTATGAACAGCTCGCCGTGATGCGGTCTGTCGGGGCGTGCAGGGCGGGGGAGCAGATCACCGTCAAAATGACATTCGGCGCGCAGGCGAAAGGCAGTCTGCGGATACAGGCGGCACGGCTCGATGAATCTGCCTTTGCCGCGTGCATGCAGCAGATTTCACAGGCAGCGCCGGAGCGCGTTCAGGTGCAGGATACGGAGATCCGGCTGCATGTGACCGCATCTGCGGAGCGCCCGCTGCTCTATCTGCCGGTGCCCTTTGAAAAGGGCTGGCACGCAGAGATCGACGGCGAACCGGCTCCGCTGACAGAAGCGCTGCCCGGCATGCTCGGGCTGCAGCTGACACCCGGCGAACACACGGTGCGGCTCCGTTATCTGCCGCAGGGATTTGCGGCAGGCTGCGCGGTCAGCATCTGCAGCGGACTTCTGTGCGCGGTACTGCTGCTGCGCCGCAGATTCAAATCCCGCACACCGAAGGAGAATTGAATGCGCACACTCAAAATGACAATCGCATACCGCGGCACGCGCTATCACGGGTTTCAGCGTCAGCCGAATGCCGCGACCGTGCAGGGCGAGCTTGAGCAGCAGCTTGCGCGTGTGCTGAACGGTCCTGTGACCGCCTACGGCTGCTCGCGGACCGATACCGGCGTACATGCAAATATGTTTGTGCTGCACCTGCATACCGAGCGGGAAATCCGCTGCAAGAATCTCGTGCGCGCTCTGAACGGCTATCTGCCGGACGATATCTCCGTGCTGGACTGCGAGGATGCGCCCGCGGAATTCCACGCGCGCTTTGACTGCAAGGGTAAGGAATATCTCTACCGCATCCACTGCCACGAGAGCAAAAACCCGTTCCTCACCGATCTGGCGTTCCATTACCGCAGACCGCTCGACATCGAGAAGATCCGCTATGCTGCAGGACAGGTCATCGGGACGCGGGACTTCCACAGCTTCTGTGCGCAGGCAACGCCGGAGACAAACTGCATCCGGACAATCTACGGAACATCCGTTGAAGCCTCGGGCAGTGATGTCGCAATCCGGATTCGCGGCGACGGATTTCTCTATAATATGGTGCGGATTTTTGTCGGGACGCTGCTCGATATCAATGAAGGCATTTTTCCGCCCGATGCGATGCCGCAGATTCTCGCGGCAAAGGATCGCCTCGCGGCAGGCAGAACCGCAATGGCGCACGGGCTGTATCTCAATCAGGTGTTCTATTCGGAAGCTGATTGCAGGAATATGTAACCGCAGAAACGGACAAAAGAAAGAAGGGCTGCAATTTGGAAAAGAAAAAAACGGGAACGAAGCCCGTCAAAAGCGGCAGCGCGGCAAAGGATATCTATGCGATGCGCAAGCGGAAAAAGCGGCGCAAGGTGCTCAAGCAGAGCATCTGGATGCTGCTGCTTGCCGTGACCGTGCTGGTGCTCTATCAGCGGCGTGATTCGTGGATTCCGAAGCTTGAGACGATCGGCGTGCGGCATCAGAGCCAGCAGAATGCAGGCACCGCAACAGAGGGCAACTTCCCGATCTCGATCTACGGCGACAAGGACTACCGGCTCGCGGAGACAGGCGGCAAGCTGCTGGTGCTCAGCGATTCCTATCTCTATATCTATGAGACGGACGGTTCGCTCACTGCCGCAAGACAGCACACCTACGGCAATGCGATGATGCAGACCGCCGGCGACTACGCGCTGGTCTATGAGAACGGCGGCACGCGGTTCCGGCTCGAAACGCCCGTCAAGAGCCGCTTTGAGAAGGTGCTCTCCGATCAGATCATCTTCGGCAGAGTCTCCGAAAACGGCGTGACGGCGCTTGTCACCGCCTCGGACAGCTGCGCCTGTAAAATGTTTGTATTTAACAATAAGGGACAGCAGATTTATGAGCGGAAATGTGTGGAGCGCATTGCCGATCTCGCCTTCCATCCCGATGATACCGGCTGCTATGCCGTCCGGCTCGAAGCGGAGAACGGCGTGATGAAATCTGTCGTGAATTCCTATAGTTTTTCGGGCGGAGATTATATTTGGTCGAGTCAACCCCTTGACATGCTCGCGATTTCGGTATATAATACCAGTGAGGGGGATATCTTCATTCTCGGAGATACCAGGTGCTGCTATCTGGATGCGAACGGCATCGTAAAAACAAGCTACAGCTATCCGGATAAGCTTGTGCGCGGCGTATTCTCGGGCAGTGCGGCGGCGCTCCTGCTCGGAAACGATGAGACGCGGACAAAAACGGTTGTCGTTCTGAACGGACCTTCCGGCACGCCTGCAATCCGGAGCTACGAAAAGGATGTCTGCGACATCGGATTCGTGCCGGAGGATGAGGCACTGCTTGTCCAGATGCGCAGAGAGATTGAAACGCTCAGCTATCAGTGCAATGTCCTGCAGACAACGCCTGTCACGGAAAGCTATGACGGTTTCCTGCGGATCGGGCGGAACCTGTTTCTGCACAACTATGATCACATTGAACGGCTGGAATACAGCGGCTCCTGAAAGCCCTTTGCGGCACAGAAAAAAATTGCATCCGCTTTGCGGCGGAATGTGAAGAACAACGGAGGAATTGTGCATGAGCACAACATTATGGTGGATATTTGACATTGCAGTCATTCTGATTGCAGTGTATGTTATTGTGACAAACGGCAAGCGCGGCGTGACAAAATCATTCGTGCTCGCGATCGGTTACATCATCACAACAGTTGCCGCCTCGCTGCTTGCAGCGGCTGCAGCGCCGGTGCTGTATCATTCTGTTGCACATAACAATAATATTTCCGGCATTATTACAGCAAACAAGCATATGGATTTTCCGCAGGTGTTTGCAACAGCGATTACCGAGCAGGAATACGGCTTTGTGGCGGATTCACAGGCGGTTCTCAAAATCCTGTCCGATCCGGAGAAAAATCAGGAGTTTGAGGACGCACTGTATCAGTACGCAAATGTCAAGACCGGCGGAACCGTTGCAGTCAAATCCGATTTTGACGCGGTGCTCCGCGAGGCGTTTATCTCGAGCTACGGCAATCAGCTCGGAGACCGTCTGCCGAAATATGTCCGCATGTACTTTGAGCGGCAGGTCAGACAGGATCCCGGCATGATGCGTGAGCTGATTTCGACTTATTATAACGGCAGCATGTCCGATGAGCAGCGTGCCGAGGTGCTCGAGCAGGCGATCGCCGCCAAACCGACCACCGAGGTGCTGCAGATCTTCATCTATTTCATCATCTTCTCGGTGGTGATGGTCATTGTTGCGATCATCAGTGCGGTGCTCCAGAACCGCATGTTCTTCAACATCCAGAATTCGACGGATCACGCTGTCGGTGCGCTGCTCGGCGTGCTCGAGGCAGGTGCAATGCTCGTGCTGCTGACGCTGCTCGTGCGCCTGATTGTCCTGCTCACAGGCGGCAGCACGGCACTGTTCAATGATGAGACCATTGCAGATTCCATCCTGTTCTCATTCTTCTATAATCATCTCGATATTTTGTTATAATATCATGTGCACCTCTGCTGCGGAGTTTTCTGCTGCAGAGGCGCTGTATTCCATTTTCAGAAAGGAGCGCGTCCCTGCGCAGATCAGGGACCGGTGAAAATATGGTTCTTTGCAGTAACTGTAAAAAGCGCCCTGCCATTGTGTTTATTACCTCAATGCACGGCTCGGAGAAACGGAACGAGGGCTTGTGCCTTGTCTGCGCGAAAAAGCTGAATATTCCGCAGGTTGCCGAGTATATGGAGCATATGGGCATCTCGGATGAGGATATTGAGCAGATGAGCGACCAGATGATGGATCTGCTCGACAACGAGGACGAAAACTTTGAGATGGGCGGTGCAAGCACCATGCCCGGATTCATCCAGCGGCTCTTTACCGATCATCCTGTGACGGATGCGGAGAAGGAGCAGCCGAAGGAGAAGGACGATGAGCCGAAAAAGCCCGAAAAGGCAAGCGACCTGTTCGGCAGATTCGGCGGCGACAAAACCGGCAAGGGCGAGGACCGCAAATCCAGAAAGAAGGAGCGCAAAAAGGAGCTCAAATATCTGGACAGCTATTGCACCAATCTCAGCAAGCGCGCTGAGGAGGGCAAAATGGACGGCGTCATCGGCAGAGATACCGAGATCGCGCGCGTCATCCAGATTCTCTCGCGCCGCCAGAAGAACAATCCCTGCCTGATCGGTGAACCGGGCGTCGGCAAGACGGCGGTCGCTGAGGGCATTGCACTGCGCATTGCATCCGGCGATGTGCCCTTCCATCTCAAGGATAAAAAGATTTATCTGCTTGACATGACCGCACTGGTCGCAGGCACGCAGTTCCGCGGACAGTTCGAGAGCAGAGTCAAGGGACTTGTCGAGGAGGTCAAGGAGCAGGGGAATATCATCCTGTTCATCGACGAGGTGCACAGCCTTGTCGGCGCAGGTGACTCCGAGGGTTCGATGAACGCCGCGAATATCCTGAAGCCGGCACTCTCCAGAGGCGAGGTGCAGGTCATCGGTGCAACCACGTTCACCGAGTACCGCAAGTATATCGAAAAGGACGGCGCACTCGAACGCCGTTTCCAGCCCGTCAAGGTCGATGAGCCGACCATTGAGGATACAGTCGAAATCCTCAAGGGCGTTGCAAAATATTACGAGGAATTCCACCGCGTACACATCGCCCCGGCGATGCTGCGGCTCTGCGCCGTGCTCTCCGAGCGCTATATCACAGACCGTTTCCTGCCGGATAAGGCAATCGACCTGCTCGATGAAAGCTGTGCCTATGTCAGCATCCGCCACCCGGAGCTGACCGAGCTTGACCGCCTGACCACAGAGATCGCGGAAAAGCAGGAGCAGATCGACGAGATCGAGGACGACCAGAATCCCGATTATCAGAAGCTCGCCGAGTATAAGGGCGAGATGATCCACCTGAAAGCGCGTTTCGATGAGCTGACCGAGCATCCGGTCGAGGTCAATGTCGAGGCGGGCGACCTTGCACATGTCATTGAGATCTGGACCGGCATTCCGGCAAACAAAATCGAGGAGACCGAATACGCCAAGCTGCGCGACCTTGAAGCGCATCTCAAGGAGCATATCATCGGTCAGGATGAGGCGATTGCAGCGCTCGCAAAGGCGATCAAGCGCAGCCGCGTGCAGATGTCCGCACGCCGCAGACCGGCTTCGTTTATCTTTGTCGGTCCGACCGGTGTCGGTAAGACGGAGCTTGTCAAGGTGCTCTCGAATGAGATGTTCGATTCGACCGATCCGCTGATCCGGCTCGATATGACCGAGTATATGGAAAAGCACGCTGTTTCGCGCATGATCGGTTCGCCTCCGGGCTATGTCGGCTACGATGAGGCAGGTCAGCTGACCGAAAAAGTGCGCCGCAGACCGTATTCCGTCATCCTCTTTGACGAGATCGAAAAGGCACATCCGGATGTCATGAACCTGCTGCTGCAGATTCTCGACGAGGGCAAAATCGACGACGCACAGGGCAGAACGGTCAACTTTGAGAACACCATTATCATCATGACCTCGAACGCGGGCAGCACGGATAAATCCACCGGTGTCGGCTTCAACCGCACCGAGGAGGAGATCTCGAAGGAGAAGGCGCTGAAGGGTCTCAAGGACTTCCTGCGTCCGGAATTCGTCGGCAGAATCGACGAGATCATTGTGTTCAATCCGCTGACGGTTGAGGACTATATCCGCATTGCAGACCTCATGCTCAAGGAGACCGCTGCAGCACTTTCCGAGCGCGGCATCCTGCTGGACTGGGACGATGCGGCACTCCGGATCGCTGCGGAGAAGTCGCACGGTCAGCGCTACGGTGCGCGTGATATCCGCCGCACGCTGCGCGATGAGATCGAGGATCCGATCGCCTCGCTGATTGTTGATTCCGATACGCCGCTGCACATGGTTCACATCCGCGGCACCGAGGAAGGCATCAAGCTGGAGTCGGAATAAGCGCCGCTCCCTTTGCAATTCCATGATAAAAAAGCCGCTCTGGTTTGCATGATGCAGACCGGAGCGGCTTTTCTTGATCGCGTGGATTGGCATTGTTCCTGCAACAGAACAGAAGGCAAAAAAAACGGGATGGCGTTGCGGCCATCCTGTATGAAGGAAAGAGGTTACCATAAGCAAATCCGAGCGGCAGTGAACCAAATTCACTGTTGATCCACTCCAATTTGTTGGTGAAAACTATATATAGTATACATGTTTTACAAGGATTTGTCAATCAGTTTACTTCATTTTCGGCGGTTTTGATAACAATTAAAGCGTATAGAGGGGATTTAAGCACAATTCGCCAAATGTTTCGGGCACATCTTGCGGAGTTGGCAATATTGTCCATGCAATTTTCCGCCTGAATCCTTATTCGCGGAGACAATGCATCAGACTGTGTGCGCGTTTGAACAGTTTGACGGGGATTGACCGAGAGCGGGTTGCAGTTGTAGCACGGAGAAATACAGTTTGTCCGGTTTTTAACGATGTTCATTGAATGTTCATATAATACGATGCGACAATATGACAGTTCGTATGCGAAAATCAGGACAAATCCGCATAAAACCGGCATTATTTCTGATTCAGATAGGATATAATAAAACATTTCCAAACTATGCAAAATAGAGTATAATTAGGGGGTGGACTTACGAACGTCCCTGAACTTTTTTGTAAGGAGATTTGTGTTATGGAACTGAAGAATGCTTACCTCAAATCCGTCTACGAGCAGGTTGAAAAGCGCAACCCGAACGAGCCGGAATTCCTCCAGACTGTCGCTGAAGTGCTCAGCACCCTCGAGCCTGTTGTCGAGAAGAGACCTGACCTCGTTGAGGCTGGTGTCATCGAGAGAATGGTCGAGCCGGAGCGCCAGATCATCTTCCGTGTGCCGTGGATCGACGACAACGGCAAGCAGCAGGTCAACCGCGGTTTCCGTGTCCAGTTCAACTCTGCAATCGGACCGTACAAGGGCGGCCTCCGCTTTGCTAAGAACGTTTACATCGGCATCATCAAGTTCCTCGGCTTCGAGCAGACCTTTAAGAACTCCCTGACCTCCCTCCCGATGGGCGGCGGCAAGGGCGGTTCCGACTTCGATCCGCAGGGCAAGTCTGATGCAGAGGTTATGCGTTTCTGCCAGAGCTTCATGACTGAGCTTTATCGTCACATCGGCCCGAACCTCGACGTTCCGGCTGGTGATATCGGTGTCGGCGCCCGTGAGATCGGCTACCTGTTCGGCCAGTATAAGAGACTCCAGAACGAGTTTACCGGCGTTCTGACCGGTAAGGGCATCTCCTACGGCGGTTCTCTGATCCGTCCGGAGGCAACCGGTTACGGCGCTGTCTACTATGTCCAGAACATGCTTGACTACTTCAAGGATGAGATCAAGGGCAAGACCTTTGCAGTTTCCGGCTTCGGCAACGTTGCATGGGGTACCATCAAGAAGGTCAACGAGCTCGGCGGTAAGGTTGTTACCATTTCCGGTCCGGACGGCTACATCTATGATCCGGACGGCATTTCCACCGATGAGAAGGTTGACTACCTGCTCGAGATGAGAGCATCCTGCCGCAACCGCGCTGAGGACTATGCTGACAAGTTCCCGTCTGCAAAGTTCTTCAAGGGCGAGAAGCCGTGGGGCGTCAAGGCTGACATTCTGATGCCGTGCGCAACCCAGAACGAGGTTGGCGTTGAG
>JAFWUX010000068.1 GCA_017523995.1 Oscillospiraceae bacterium
GCAGGTTTCCAAAGGGCGGCGCCCTTTGGTCGCACTCCGCAGAGTGCGAAATTCCCCTGCTTTAGGAGCTCGCAGGGGTGAATCCGATAAAACGATCCGGTGGATCGTTTTTCGGAGAGGGGCGCCCTGCGATAGAGGGCGCCCCTAAGTGAATTGCAGCGCAATTCACTGGGAAACGCAACATCTTAAGTTGTTGGCATTGCTGCCCTCGACCCGCAAGCCTTTGAAAAGGCTTGCGCGAAACTTTTGATATGGGCACCATTCAAACGGTTTGTTTGAACCATTATTTGCCAACCATCTAAAAGTTACATACCCGTTTTTTACGTTTCCTGCAGCGTTGTCAAACCAAAAAGGCGCAGGAGATACAGCCGGTCTGTCAGCGGCGCAATCGGCTTTGCGGTATCGAGCTGCATTTCGAGCAGCAGCTCCGCGTCCTCCGGATACATCGGTTCCGGACGGTTCGCCGCAGTCTCCTGCCGGATCTCATGGAGTGCCATATCCGGATCAGGGCGGAAGTCAATCGCGATTTCCGTAAACTCCCATGATTCCGCATCGGCATCCTCGCTGAGCGTTTCCCCGCTGAGATACAGCGCCTTGTCCGCATAACGGATGCTGTACCCCGACCACAGCGGCTTGACCTCAAAGGTATCGAGCAGCGTGACCGCGCCGTCCTCCGCCTGCCCGTACCACAAAAAGACCGGAAGTGCCGCCGTGCTGCCATCAATGGTATCGAGCCGGATCGCGACCATATCATCGCTGCCGGTGTCGCGCAGGTCGGCAAAGAACGCGCCCGCGATTCCGGTCAGATCACCGCAGGGCGCGGGCTCCGCGGTCTCCGGCGTACCGGTATCCGGCAGAAGCTCCTCCCGCAGAAAGTCCAGATACGGCGCATGCGGATCGGGCGCGGCGGTTGTTGTGGTTGTCACAGCGGTCTCCGGCGCAGTTGTTGTGAGGGTTGTCTGCGCTGCGGTTGTCTCCGGCGCAGGCATGGTAAATTCCGCCGCGGATTCGGTCTGCACAGCGGGCGGTGTCCAGCCCGTATAGAGCAGATATCCGCCTGCGGCACAGAGCAGCGCCAGCAGCACCGTCAGAAGGAGCAGTCCCCCGCTGCCGGATCTCTGTTCGCCGCTCATTTCAGATAGATCACCAGCGCGATGATGTTGCAGATCAGCAGAATCACATTCACGGCAATCAAAGCGGTCTGGAGATGTTTGGCGCGTGCAGAGGGCAGCGCATAGACGGGATCCGGCTCCGGTTCCTGCTTCTTCGGCATCCGCGGATCGGGAATCGCGGATTTCGGAATCTGCTTCGGCTCCTCGGGCGGCACATAGCCTTCCGGATATTCACGCGGTTTATGGCAAAGCTGACAAAACTTCATTTTGTCAGCGTTCTCAGAATTACAGTGCGGACAAATCCATGTATTGCTCACAGTTGATCCCTCTTTCCTTGATTTCTGTATGTCGTCACGAGCGCACGCAGGCATCTGCAATGATGACACCGGCGTTCCGCAGATCCTCTGCACCGGCGGCAGGCTTGATGCACAGCCGGAGCGTCTCCGCCCCGCTGATATCCAGATCAATATGCAGCGCACCGCCTTTTTTCGTGATTGCGTATGTTTTCAGTTCTTTTCTGCCGTCGCCGATCTCAAGCAGCACAGTCGCATCCGGATCAAACCCTTTCAGCGGCACGGCTGTCAGCGTGAGCCTGCGATAGCCGTCCCCGATTCTGAATTCCGCGGTGCAGCTTTTTCTGCCGGAGAGCACGCCGTCATAGGAGCAGTAGAGATTGCCGGTTTCACTCTGATAGGTTTTGCCGTCCGAGCCGGTCAGCCCGGTGTCGGCAGCGGTAAAGTCACTGAGCGCCGGTTCTCCGAATGCAATGAGCTCCTTCGGCACAGCCAGCCGGATCTGTTCGAGCATCGCGGCGGGCTCGGCAGCATCGGGGAACAGCGCCTGCGCCTCTGCGGCAAGCTGCTCCGCCTTTGCCGTGTCACCGTCACCGAGCAGATTCTCCACCGTAACGGGCAATATCCGGAAATAGCTGTCTCTGTAGCTCTGCAGCGTATCGTCCACGGGATATGTTTCGCGCACCGCATCCGGCAGACTGCGCAGCGCATCGAACGCCGCGGCATAATCGCCTGCATCATAGCAGATGCGTGCTTTTTGACATGCATCGCTGTACTGTGCCTGCTGCTGCCGCGCCTTGATGCCGGCAAGCGTCTCATCCCATTGCGCCCTGTTGTCATCATCAAGCCCGCGGATATGCTCCGCAAGCGAAACGGCAGTATCGTAATCGCCTTCCGCCTCGGCAGCCGCGATCTGTTCCGCCGTCTCCGCACGCAGATGCTCCTTGCACTGCGCAAGCTGCGTCTCATAGTATCCCCGCAGCGATTGATCCTTCTTCGGGATTTTGCGGTACTGCTTCAGCGCCGCCTCATAGTCGCCGGATTGACAGGATGCATTCGCAGCCTGAATCATTTTCAGCCACATCTCGTGAAGCTGCACATCCTCAGAGAGCGGCTTTGCGGTCTCCGTAACCGCAGCAATGTCCAGATCGGTCAGCGTCTGCAGCAGCGCCTTTGCAGATTCGGCATCGGTCTGCTCCGCGAAATAGGCATCGCGGATTGCCTGCGCCTGCGCTTTGAGCTGTTCGGTGACACGCTCCGGCACATCGCCGTCAGGGAAGTCTGTCAGGCGGATGAGCCTTGCACTGTCATAGTCGCCGCTCAGCACGGCATCGAGCAGCTCCGCCGCCGGATCGCGCTGCACAGTCAGGATGCTGTTTTCGGCGCGCCGGATCAGAAAAAAGCCTTCCGCCCCGATGCCGCCGAGCAGCAGAACAATGCACAGCAGCAAAACTGCTCTGCGCCTGCGCAGTTTTTTCGTCTGCGCATCCTGCTGTAATTCCGCTGCCATGCGCGCGCCCCCTTTCGACCGTTTCTGTCCCCATTATATCATATTCCCCGATAAAACGCAAGAAATTCTGAAATTAGAAATTAGAAATTAGAAATTGCGGTGCCGCCTGCGGCGGCGGATTTATAATAGAGTGAGGAGATAGGAGTGAGAAGTGAGGAGTTGCGGTATGCGCTTCGCGCATGATCTTATAAATATTCCTTGGTCAGCTATGGTAAAATTGGATGCGGGCACTGCCTACAGTAGATTATAAAAAGTGCGATTGATTCAGGAACACATAATGAAGCCAGCAAACACAAATCAGACCTTTAGCAAATTGGAGGCGGGCACTGCCCGCCCGCGCTTGCATTATTGGGGGATTTGTGGTACAATATAATTACATTGGCAGTTTTTCTGCAGGAAAGGAGATTATCAATGCTGAATAAAATCGGAGATCAACTGCACGGGTTTACCGTCACACGCATCCGCGAATCCGAAGAACTGCGCGGCAGACTCGTCGAACTGACATTTGACCAAACCGGAACCGAACTCGTCTGGGTCGATAACGGACTTGAAAACAAGCTGTTTTCGGTCGCGTTCAAAACCCTGCCCGAGGACAGCACCGGCGTCTTTCATATTCTCGAGCACTCAGTGCTCTGCGGCTCGGATAAATACCCCGTCCGCGAACCGTTTGTCGAGCTGCTCAAAAGCTCAATGAACACGTTTCTCAACGCAATGACCTTTCCGGATAAGACCATGTATCCGGTATCCAGCCGCAACCTGCGCGATTTTCTCAACCTGACAGAGGTCTATCTCGATGCGGTCTTTGCACCGGCAATCCTCGAGAACCCCAACATCTTCTATCAGGAGGGCTGGCACATCGAGGAGGACGAATCCGGCACACTGCGCTACAAGGGCGTTGTGTTCAACGAAATGAAAGGCGCACTGAGCAGCCCCGATGAGCTCGCGGATTACAAAATGCTTGAGCTGCTGTTTCCGGATACCTGCTACGGCTTCAACTCCGGCGGCGATCCGGCAGTGATCCCGACGCTGACCTATGAGCAGTTCAAGGAGACCTACCACCGCTTCTATCACCCCTCGAATGCGCGCATCTATCTGGACGGCGCCGTTCCGATCGAGGAAACGCTTGCCCTGATCGAATCCTATCTCTCGCGGTTCGGCAAAAGCGACAATCTGCCCGTCATCCGCATGCAGACGCGCAAGCCCGCAACGGCAACGCAGTATTACGAGCTCGCCGCCGATGAGGAGCTGACCGATAAAAGCCGCCTGACAGCAGGCAGAATTTTCTGCGGCTGGGAGGAGCGTGCAAAGCTGATCGCCGTCCGGATTCTGCTGGATGTGATCTGCGGCTCGAACGAAACACCGGTCAAGCGCGCCGTGCTCTCCGCAGGTCTTGCGCAGGAGCTTGATATCGCCGTGGATGATTCCATTGCACAGCCGACCCTGCTCATCCATGCAAAGAACGTCACTGACGGCAAAGCAGATGAGATTCTGCCGCTGATCCGCAAAACCGCGGCGGAGCTCGTCGAAAACGGTCTGGATTACAGCGCACTCGAAGCCTCTGCAAACCGTCTTGAATTCCGGCTGCTCGAACCCGATGAGCCGCAGGGACTTGACCGCTGCATCAACTGCATGGAAAGCTGGCTCTACGGCGGCGACCCGATGCAGAAGCTCGTCTATCACGATGATTTCGCAACAATCCGCACGATGCTGAAGGAAAAGCAGTTTGAAGCGCTCCTGAAGGAACTGCTCCTTGCGGAGGACGGCACCGCCGTGCTCTATTCGCTGCCCTCGCATACGCGCGGCGATGAGGTGCGGCAGGAGGAGACAGACCGCCTCGCAAAGATCCGCGCCGCATGGTCAGAGTCCGATCTCGAAGCGAACCGCGCCCTGAATGCATCGCTGCAGAAGTGGCAGCAGACGCCCGATACCGCAGAACAGCTCGCAACACTCCCGACACTCCCGATCTCAGAGGTCAGCGAGATTCCCTCGTGGACAGAGACGATCGAGAAGCAGGCGGAAGGCGTGACCGTGCTGTTCCATCCGGTCGCATGCAGCGGCATTGTCCACCTGACGCTCAATTTCGCCATGACGGATTATTCGCTGGAGGAGCTCAGCCTGCTCTCACATATCAGCTCGCTTTACGGCAAGCTCGCAACCACAAATTATACCGGACTTGCACTGCAGCAGGCGCTCAAGAACAAACTCGGCAGATTCATCACGAATCTGGATGTCAGCTCCAAAAAGGATGTCACCGCGGTCTGCACGCCGTATTTCACAGTACGCTGCAGCGTGCTGGAGGAGAAGCTTCCGGAAGCATTCGACCTGATCATAGAGGTGCTCAAAGAGACCGACCTGCGCCAGAAGGAAAAAATCCGCGAGATCATCGTGCAGGCAAATGAGCAGCTCAAGCAGCTCGGCGTGATGTCGGGTCATTCGCTCGGCGTGCTCTCGACCCTCTCGCGATATGCAGCAGGCGCGACCGTCTCCAGCGCAATCGCAGGTCTGCCGCTGATTCAGGCGACCGCAGCGCTTGTCCGCGATTTTGACGCGCGCTTTGACGCATTCGCAGACCTCATGCAGAAGCTCCAGACCGAGACGATCTGCCGCAGCCGCCTGATTTTTGCAAGTGTCTCCGCCGCAAAGGAGCATGATATTTCCGATCTCCTGCGCCGTCTGCCGGAGGGCACACCGGTCACAGAAACCGCCGCATATCAGTCCGATCTGCCGGCGCGCATGGGCTATCAGATTCCGGCTCAGATCGGCTTTGCCGTGCAGGGATACTTCCTGCCGAAGGAGAAGTTCGGCTACAATGCGGGCTGGCGCGTGGCTGCCAAGCTGATCTCGCTGAGCTATCTCTGGAATGTAGTCCGCGTGCAGGGCGGCGCTTACGGCACCGGCATTGCGCTCCGGTATGACAGCATGCTGACGTATTCCTACCGTGATCCGTCACCTGCGCGGTCGCTTGAGGTCAATCGCGGCATCTCGGAATTCATCCGGCAGTTCTGCGAAAGCGACGAGCCGCTGGATAAATATATCATCTCGACGCTTTCGGATGACGATCCGCTGCGTTCGCCGCGTGAGCAGGCGTTCAACGCAGATGCGCGCTGGTTTGCCGGACGCACGAAGGACGAAGCGATCGCCGACCGCAAGCAGATGCTCTCGATGACGCGCGAGACGCTGCTGGAATCCTGCGCACTCTGGGATACGTTTGCAGAGAACGGCGCGGTGTGCGTGTGCGCTTCGGAAAATCTGCTCGCAGACTGCGAAGACCTGACCATTGTCGAGTCATAAAAGAAGCATCTCCGAACCCCGTTTTTTGATAAAAAAGAGTGAAGCCGCTGAAATGGGCGAAATGCCTGTTCCAGCGGCTTTTGCACAAAAAGCGATATCAAACATAAATCTTTGCGCAAACTTTTTGAAAAGTTGCATGCAACCGTCAAACTTTTGCCGATTTGGCACCCCTTAGTAGAGGGATACGCAAATTTTTACGATTCCCTTCATGATAAACAATTGTAAATAATTATAAAAATGTCCGCGAAGCGGACACCGCAACTCCTCACTTCTCACTCCTCTCTCCTCACTATATAGATCCATGCGCGCAGCGCATACCACAATTTCTCATTTCTAATTGGTAATAGACGGGTGCTGCGAACCGGACAATTAGACGAAATGACCGGTTTGGCAAAGGTGTTAGTCGGTACGTGAATTCAACCTTGTACAGGCGATGGGATTCATGCCGGCGGTACAGGATTGCAGGCATGCACTTAGAACCTTGACAATTGAACAGCAGCATCAGTCGCAGGGCAAAGCGAGGGATGCTGCATTATTGTTTTTTCGTATGAAAAATTTAGCTTGATATTCTTTATCCGTTCGTCAAATAGACTTTTTCACTGGGCGCGGGGCGCGAATGCGAGGGGACAACCCAAAGAGGACAGGGGGAAGGTTCGC
>JAFWUX010000069.1 GCA_017523995.1 Oscillospiraceae bacterium
CGGCTGTCAGGGGGAGGTCTCGGAGGGGCGCGGGTGTCCGGTGGACACCTCTGCGAAGCAGAAGCGCTGTCTGAGGCGACAGCCGAGTAAGCCCCTCTGAGCAGGTAGACCGATGTGTCAATCCATCGGTACTACCTGCCTACACACAACGCCAGGGCTGCAAGCATTCTGACATCAGCGGCATTATCCGCGTCAGCTGCATTCGGCT
Organism: Oscillospiraceae bacterium; assembly: GCA_017523995.1. The sequence continues at coordinate 209 of JAFWUX010000069.1, forward strand.
CGCACCGGCACCCGTGCACCGGTATCTGCACCTGCACCGTTCCTCTGTGATAGGTGCAGGATAGCAGTTTCCGCATAAAACGCGATATGCGTTTTGGGCGGAATCGCACCTCGCTAGTGACATACAGCATTCAGCCCCCGAAACGATACTCCCCGATATATGTTTCTGCTGTTTTATAGATCAGCCGCCGATGAAGTCAAGATCAATGAGTGAATCATCGGTGTCTGCGATGTCCTCGACGGCTTTGATGCTTGCCGCTTCTGCTGAAACAGCGGTCTGAGGCATCGGATAGCCCTGATTCAGGCTGAGCATCAGGCTTGCCAGGAACTTCGGCATCTCGGTTGTGAACACTCTGCCGACCTCTGAAACGATTTGCCCGACAAAGCGTTCCTCACGCTGCCGGTTCTCAAAATACGGATCATCGGAGAGCTTCTGCATCCTGTCGAAATAATCGTTAACAGCATTGACGACAGCGCTGTTGCCGGATTTGACCTTGTCCCTGTCGAAATCATGAAGATACTCCCATGCCTTGGCGTGTTCGGGATTATCCAGATTGAAGCGGAAACAGGTCATTTTCACCATGTTACCTGCCCTCCTTTGGCTGCCTGTCGGTGTGATAATGCCAGCGGGGGCGCCCCGTCGGTCTTGATGTTCCCGTAACCGTGGTCGATGCCCACGATCAGGAAGTTCTTGTATCGTTTCATTTGCATCCCTCCGTATATATTTCATATTCAGTTCTGAGATACGGCCGCTATCTCCTGAACCTGAATCCATTATATAACTTTTCAGAGGGCTCAGGGATGGCTGCGTGTTGCATGAGAGTTGCATGAAATGAACACAAAAAAATCGCTTTGACTTATTGAAGGTAAGATGTTTGGAATATAAAAAAGCGTATGCCTCAGAATCAAACCGAAGCATACGCAAGATAATTCCCATAAGAAAGTTGTAAAAAAGCTTTTACTCTATATCAATCGTTTTGTAATGTGCATGGTCAGTATTCCAGTTCAGAATGTTCAGCCGCAAAATCCAGCAGCTGCTTTTCCTGCTGCCGCGGCATCAGAAGCATTTGCTCGGTCATTTCAAAATACTTCGTATATGCGGGCTCACTGCCGCTTACCGAATAAAACACCAGCGAAAGATACCGGCACATGATGTCCGTTTCGTCCGGAATATGCAGTGTCAGCTCTGCCGCGCTGTGTGCCGGCACCGTGATGCAGTAACCGTTTCCGTCCGGCAGCTCCCGCAGCGGATTTTTGCAGAGATATCCTGTCAGAAAGCCGCGCTGCCAGAGCGGGAGTGCTGCATTGTCCTGCACAAGCTCCTGATTTCGCTCATAGTCGTACAGCGCAGTTTTCGTGCGGAATACCGCATCCGCATCACCGGAATTCACCAGTGTAAAAAAAAGGAGCTGCTCCTCCCTGCAATAGCCGATTCCGCAGGTGCGGAGCGGGATACTGTCAGCATCCTGCTCCTGAAAATACAACAGGATTCCGCGCATGGTGTTCGCCGGTTGGAGATACTTCCACGGGTTCATCAGTCTGCCATCATCCGGCTCGGATTCGAGTCGTTCCTGTTCCTTTTGCAGTCGCTGCAGTTCCTGCTGTTGCTCCTTTATGCATCTGTTATAGCTTGAAACGGCAACCGATCCGATCGGATGCGGCATTTGCTGAAGATCAGCCTCAGTTTTCAGGAAATAGTCAGAGAACGCCGTATCCGTAAGCTGCTCCGGCACAGAACAGACAACAGGGGTGCCGGAATTCTGCGGAACAGTTCCTGCTGCGGAATAAAACAGGATTCCGATGCTGATGCAGACAATCAGCACGGCCGCCAGTCCGCTGACGCGTTCAAAGCGCTTCCATGCAAAGGCGGACGGTTCGGAGCCCGTCATGCGGGTATCCGGCGGTAATTTTCCGGATTCATCGCAGAGCATCTGCATCATGCTGCGTCTGGAATCCGTACTGACATGCATGGACTGCACAAAGCTGATATAAGCATCAAGATTCTGTTTCTTCATATCAGATCGCCTCCTCATCAAATGCTTTTTGCAGCAGCTTTCTCCCTCTGCGAACGGCTGTTGCGACGGTTCCGGGCGGGAGATGCAGCATTTTTGCAATTTCCAGAATTGTGTATCCCTCCACAATATGCAGATAGACCGGAACACGGTATTTTTCCGGCATTCTGCGAAGCGCACGCTTCACGGTGCGTTCCACGGAATTCGATTGCGCAAACAGATCGGTGTGATCGTCAAGCGGTTCCGTGCGCGTATACTCAGCGGAGCGCAGATAATCTTTTGCAAGGTTGATCGCGGTGCGCAGCAGCCACGGCAGGATGTGCGCATCGGTCATACTGTCCTTTTGCTGCAATAGCCGGAGAAACGCCTCCTGTGTGCAGTCCTCGGCGGACTGCCGGTTTCCGGTCAGATGCCAGACCGCCCGCAGAACAGTATCTGCATGGGCGGAATAGCTTTCGGCAACGCGGGAATGCTCCATGAAGCGCACCTCCTTCCGTAAAAAATAGTTTTCTGTCTCTTTGAATACGATTCAGCATCGCAAATATATTCAGTCAGAATGCACAATGTTTCAGCCGGAACTTTGTGCATTATTTTTTGAATAATTCTCCCGCACCCGTTCGTATTCAGGGTGAAAGGAGCTGATCTTATGACACAGATCATACGTAGTCTGCGTGGACTGTGGCGTACAGAGCGCCTGCTGTTCTGCATAATGACCGTCTGCATCTTTTCCTCTGCGCTGCTCATGCAGTTTTCCTACGGACTGTATCAGAATTATCATGTGACATTGCTGGAAAGCGAGGATGATCTGAAACAGATTTCGGCGTCAGTCGCGGACGGACAAAAGCTGCGTGTCGGTGATGTGCGCGAATATATCCGTGTGCTGCCGCAGGAGATCACGGACAATGTGACGAATTTCTTTGTGCCGGTGTATTTTGGCTGCCTCACAGATCACATTGACCGCACCGATGAAGAATGGGAAGCGCTGCGGAGAGAATATGCCGACCTGCTGTATGATGAGATTCCGGAGGATGTATGGCAGGAGGACAATCAGATCGTGCAGCAGATCGTGGATGCGGAGCAGGGCAGACTGGATCTGTCGGAGGATGAAATTGAACGCCTGTGGCAGAAACTGCTCGATCTCCGGGCGCCTTACCGCGAAAAGGACATTCAGCACCATATCTACGGCTACTACGAGGAAGAAGACCGTTATCTCGGTTCAATCGCGCTGCGGTTCACCTATCGCAACGGCGATTTTGCCCCGTCCGATCTCTATCAGGACAACATGGTGAAAAACGGCAACATCAAGGACGGCGACCGCTTCTTCACCAAGGAGGAATACGCGACCGGCGCCCATGTGGTTTACAACGCCGGCAATGAAGATGTCGCGGCGTATCTCAAGCTCGACGAAAACCACATTTCGATGTGGGGCAAACCCTACGAGGTCATCGTCAAAAAGGGCAGCGAGGCAGTTCCTGACCCGCCGATCACGGCAGTACCGGCAGACTGCTATACCCCGTCCGGCGATGTTTTCGGATTTGAATTTGACCGGAATATCCGGAAATCGGAATACGACACGATGCGCACGCTTGCCGAAGAAATGATGCCCGGCGTGCTGGTATTTCCGGAACTGCCGTTTCCCGATAATGACAGTATGTATCTTTCGCGGAATATCATGCTGATCTCGGCGCTGATCGCGGTGCTTTCCGTGCTGAATTTCGTACTGCTGTATCACTTCATTTTGCAGCGCCGCAGCCGCAGTCTGGCGATCTTCCGCATGACCGGCTGCACAGCGTTCAAAGCGGTGCGGATGTATCTCGGCGAATGCTTTTTGCTCGGTATCCCTGTATATCTGCTCGGGCTCGCAGCATTTCTGCTTTTGCTCAAATATGCATTCGGCAGCATTTTCCCGTATATGGCGGGTGCATTCAGCATCAGGGTATATGCCGCGATCTTCGGGATGTATCTGCTGACGATGCTTGTTATGCTGACAGTTATGGTCACGCATCATGTCCGGCAGAAGATTCTCAGCGAATACTATGGAAGGGAGGATTCATAAATGGCATATCTGAAAATGGCATTGGCAGCGCTCAAACGCTCAAAACTCTCGAATCTGCTGACGGTTTTGCAGCTTGCCGCTGCGCTGATCGTCACGGCAGTTATGGTGAGTGCCGTCTGTCTGCGGTTCCGGAAATATACGCCTTTTGCCGATTATTTCAACCGTGAGGGTTTTCTGATGAATACGGCAGGATGGGCGGAGTTCGGCGAGATGGTTGCAGGCGGAGAATTGGAAAACTTTGGCAGCAATGAGCAGATCAGCAAGCATTTTTCTGCACCGGTTGAGGTCATGTGCCCGCGATGCGCTCCGTTCTGGGTAAATGTTGAGGCAAAAAACGATCCGCAGTGCAATCCGCAGCTCAATGCCTATACGGATGATTTTCTCGCACGGTGGACGCCGAAGCTCCGGACAGGCCATTGGCTGAAAGGCGACTCCGGCGGCGATGTAATCGAAGCGGTCGTGACCTATAACGATTCCGAGTGGCAGGTCGGCGATACCGGCGAGCTGCAATGGATGGAGCTAGACGCAGAAGGCACACTTGATACGGTCGGGACTTCACCGCTCAAAATTGTCGGGATGCTGGAGGACGGCGAAGCGATCGCCGGTCAGAGCCAAATCAACACGCAGGATTTCCGGCTGTTCTGGATGCCCTTTTCGCAGGACAGAGAGGGCAATTCGCTCTATTTGCTCTTTTCGGCATCGCAGCTTGCCCGCCTTGCTCAGACCGATCAGTTTCATCTGCTGTTCGGGCGCACCATGCTTATCCGATACACCGAGCCTGTCACGGAGGAGCAAATCGAAACCGATTACAAAATGCTCGCACGGCAGGGTAATGCCGCCTATCTCATGAAAATGTCGGAGGTACATGAAAACTCCAAGTCATATCTCTACACGGAGGTCTACAAGCTGCTGCCGGTCGTCATCATGCTGACGCTGCTTGTCGCAGTATCCAGCATCAGCGCGACCGCGATTTCCACACGCAAGCGCCTGCACGATTATGCGGTCTTTTCTTTGAGCGGACTGCCGTGGGGGCGGTGCATTGTCATCAATCTGCTGCAATCGCTTCTCACGGCGATTCTGGCTGGTATTCTTGCTGCTGCGGGGGCGATTATCCTGCAATACACACCGCTGAAAGAACATTTTTATGTGACAGTCGGAATATGGCAGATTCTTTGCTGCGGCGCATTGATTGCGGTCTATCTGCTGATTTCGCTGCTCATGCCGAAAATCATGCTCAGCCGGAACAGCGTTCGCGAGATTTTGAAAACACAGTGAAATAACGGAGGGATATACCATGATTATACTCAAAAACATCAAAAAAGTCTATAACCCGAAGAAAGCAAATGCATTTGAAGCATTACACGATGTCTCGCTTACCATTGAGGACGGCGAGCTCGTAGCAGTAATCGGAACATCCGGTGCAGGTAAATCAACGCTGCTGCATATTCTCGCCTGCATTGATTCCTATGAGAAAGGAGAATACAAGATTGACGGCTTCTCCACGATAAATCTTTCAGAGCGCAGATCGGCACAGCTCCGCAACGAAAAAATTGGCATGGTAATGCAGGATTTTGCTCTGGTAGAGGATTTTTCTGCGTTGGAAAATGTGTTGCTTCCGCTTGAATTTGCAAAGCGAAAAAAGCCGAACAGAAAATTAGTCGCAATGAATGCACTAAAATCGGTCGGTATGGAGGAATATGCGAAAAAGCCGGTCAATAAGCTTTCAGGCGGACAAAAGCAGCGTGTTGCCATCGCAAGGGCAATCGTCAATGAACCGTCAATCATTCTCGCAGATGAGCCGACCGGCGCGCTCGATTCCAAAACAGCAGCGGAAATCATGGGCGTATTCCGGGAGCTTCATACGCAAGGCAAAACGGTTATTATCGTCACGCATGATATGAGCATTGCACAGCAATGCGGGCGCATCATTGAAATTTCCGACGGTAATTTGATTCCATAAAGAAAACCTGTGCTGACAGCTATGTCTATCAGCACAGGTTCCTTTTAATATTCTATCTTGTCATTTGAGGGATCTTTTCTATAACTGTAACTATATTATATTTTATGATCCTTGATGAAATGTGGGAGTATAGATATTTCTGGAAATAGCTGCTTTGGCGTTACTCTCCATTTGTACAGTCTACAGGTTCAGAAACTCTGTGATACCGTTCACGTTGCTCGCTCGGCTTACTATAAGTGGATGCACCGGGCACCGAGCCATAGTCAGCAGATCAATGAACAGCTCGTAGAGTGGATCAAACAGCACTACGAAGAACGTAATGGCATCTTAGGATATCGTCAGATGACGGTCGTGATCAACCGTGAGCATGACGTACATTACAACAAAAAGCGGATTTACAGATTGATGCAGACACTACATCTGAAATCTTGCACCCGCGTCAAAAAGAAGACATATATCCAATCA
>JAFWUX010000070.1 GCA_017523995.1 Oscillospiraceae bacterium
CGCGATCTTCAACAATGCGAACGCGAATGTCAGCGTCCGGGAGAAGATCATCTGGCTGGAGGCCGGCTGCCTGATCTCCATTACGCCGCTGCTGATCCTCTATGCCTGCCTGCAAAAGCACTTCACCGAAGGCATCGAACGCTCCGGCCTCGTGGGATAATGCGGTATCGCTTCGCGATGATTTATAATGGGCCCCGCCAAACATGAAAAAACTTGTTTCTTCATGTTGAACCATGCCAAAGGGACACTGTCCCTTTGGAATATACAAATGGAGAGTAACGCCAAAGCAGCTATTTTCCGATAAACCTCTCGTTATCATTGTATACAGACAAATGAATATAGAAACGCGCACGAACATATTTCGTTTATGTTCGTGCGCCGTTTTTTTATTATTTCTGTTTTTTCAATCAACGGTTCATCCATTCGTTTGGTAAGACAGTAATCTCCTGTTCATACTTCGGCATTTTGTGTTATAATAAAATTAAAAAAGATGAAACCTTTTCCGTATAACTTTCGACAATATGTATGAGGGGGTGAGGCGTTGGCTGCAATCAACGATGCCGCGATCATTGCGCTGCTGCAGAAGCGCGATGAAGCTGCTTTGCAGGAAATCCGGAAAGCTTACGGAGATTTTTGCTTTCAAACGGCGTACCGGATTCTGGGCAGCCGTGAAGATGCAGAAGAATGCGTCGGTGATATGCTATTCGACGCATGGAACAGCATCCCGCCGCATAACCCGAACAGTCTGTGTGCATATCTGACGGTTCTCGTCCGGCGTTCGGCACTGGACCGTCTGCGGCATGAAACAAGCAAAAAGCGCGGCGGTATGCAATTTGCCGCAGCCCTCGATGAGATCGCAGAGATCATCCCCTCAGATGAGCGCATCGAATCGGAGGTTGAACGCCGTGAGATGCTCGCTGCAGTCACCGCGTTTCTGCGCAGTCTGCCGGAGCAGCAAAAACAGATCTTCATGCTGCGGTATTTTACGGCCGCACCGGTCAAAGAGATCGCGGAACGCTTCGGCCTCACGCAGAATACAGTCAAGCTTTCGCTGATGCGCACACGGAAAAAACTCAAAGAATACTTACGAAAGGAGGGTTTGCTGTGAAATCGTTTGATTTTCTCGATCTGCTCGGTGATGTGCCGGAGGATCTGGTCGCGAGCTGTTTTGCAGCACCCGCCGTTCCGGAGCACCGGGTTCCGAGACCGTGGCTGAAAACCGGTCTTGCGGCCGGAACAGCCGCTGCCGCCTGCATTGCGGCAGTGGCCGGAATCGGCTGTTTGCTGCAGGATGACGGCCTGACGCAGCAAAGTAGCAATCTCGAAGCGATGATGCAGGAGGTCGTCACGGAGCCCGTGGAAACCGCAGAGCCCGCACAGACCGCGCCCGCCGTGACTGCGCCGCCGGAGGAGACCCCGGCAGTCCCCGCGCTGACGGAGGCCGCGCCTGTTGTAACGGAGCCTGCCGCCGCACCCGCAGAGACCGCACCCGCCGTGACAGAAGCCCCGCCTGCCGAGCCCGCACCCGCCGAAACACAGCCGCCCGCAGAGCCGGAGCCGCCCGCCGAACCGGAGCCCGCCCCCGAACAGCCCGTTTTTGAGCCGGGCGATGTGGACATGGACGGAAAGATTACGTTTGTGGATGCGGCACTGGTTAATCTGGAATGCAATCTGGCTAGAAATTCCCGACTTGACATGAGTTTGCTGACGGACGAACAGCGTGCACTTGGAAACGTCAACGGATTGGATGACGGCGAGCGTGCGGATGAAGAACAGCCGTATGTAAAGGTTATACTGAACCCCGAAACGGGAGAATGGACGCATCGGCTGAACGTATTGCCGTATCCGCTAGGCACAGAGGATTATTTGGCAATATATTACACCGCACTTTACCGAAACTGGTACGGCATAGATTTTTCACCTGCGGATTATTTTTACTATCATGAAAATAATCCGGAGTATTTCCGTGATTATCAAAACAATCATGAGGAGATTCGGTCAGGTTATGAGGAAGCATACAACCTGCTGTTTCAAATGAGCTATGCTCTGATTGGGCATGCGCCTTACGATCCGGAGAATCCCAAAATCCTATTTGATGAAGAAGGACACGAATTATTGGGTGATATCATGTATTCAGAGGGAGACTTCTGGGACATGGCGGATAAGCTTCTTACGTACTTTGAAGATGACGTGACAAGTGAAGGAGGCTGATAACTTAATTATTTCATATTCCTTGCATACTGTTAACCGAAAGAAAAAATGACTGAAAAAATAGGAGGTATTGAAGATGTATATGAAAAAGAGAGCAATGGCTGCAATCTGTGCAGCACTTATGATGATCAGCGTCCCTTCTTTTGCTGCGTCTGCGGATAACATTGAGAACGATGCTTACACGTTGAGTGAAGCGGCTTACGAAATGTTGCTGGACTACGGTATTCCTGCAGATAAACTGCCTTCTATGCCAAGCCGAGGATATGCAAAAGATATGTCGTATGACGTATATTGTACCTCTATGGATTATTCGTCCGAGGTTATCACTCTTACCGTCTCGTATATTGCTGGCAATATTGATTATTTTGAAGTACTTGGCGGTACGGTAATTGGCTCTTCGACAACTTCAGGCATTACCACCAAAACAATTCAAGGCACTTTTTACAATACCGGAAAAATCATGACAATACGCTATACACGCAATACTTCGTCCTATACCATTCCTACGCCGACTGTTGTTTCTGTCAAACACGGCAACACCTATTGCAATACATCTGACATTGAAATTACCGGAGCAAATTCTCTTGGCGATGTAAATGAAAGCGGCGGTGTTGATATCAGTGATGTCATGGCTTTGACGAATTTCTTGGTTGAAGCTGGAACAGATAATATAAATACGGATAATGCCGATGTAAATTCGGATGGAAATGTTGACGGTGACGATTTGACGCTGCTTTATCAGTATATTGCGCGCATTAATGATCATGTTTGGGGCTAAACGCCAATAAGTTTACGGGTAATTCGAGGAGGGTTTGATTATGAAAAAAGCAATGAAAACCGCAGCCGCGCTGATGAGCGTAGTCATGATGCTCGGCACCTGCGCCGTTCCGGCCTTTGCAGGTGAACTGACGAAAGAAGAGCTGATTCAGAAGTATGCACCGGACGGAGCGTATCAGGAGAAGGATATCTATCTCTGTCCGGGCGAGTTTCCGTCGATCACCGCGGA
>JAFWUX010000071.1 GCA_017523995.1 Oscillospiraceae bacterium
AGGATTCCGCACCGCCCGCGCCTGCATTTTTGCCGATCGCACCGATGAACGTGTTTTCGGAGATGATGCTGTTCTGGGTATGGTTATCATAGCACAGGGTTTCGCCGTAAACGCTCTGGAAATAGTTGTTGCGGATGACATTATCCGGTCCTGCGACCGGAATGGTCACATCGGGGCGGTAGACGCCCTGATTCGACCATGACCACGGTGCATTGTAGACACAGCCGATGTTCTGGAATTTGTTGTTCAGAACCTCATTGCCCCTGCCCATGATATTGATTGTGCTGCGCGCATATTTGTAATCCTCAAAGACAAAGCCTTCGATCCGGACATAGTCCCTGCCGAACAGATTGAAGACATCGGTAAGCTGATTTTTCCGCGCGGCAATGGAATATTCAATGCCCGCGTTGTCATAATGCCGGACCTCATCCTCGCGCCAGCCGGTATCCTGCAGCCATTGTGCTCTGACCTGCGGCGTGACGGAGGAACCGTTAAACACATCCTTGTGCTTGATGATGACCTTGCCGATGTCCTCCGTTTTTTCGGGGCGGAACACGATCATCGCATCCGCTTTGCCGGATTCCTTCGGGCGGATGTCATCCTCGATGTAGGTGCCGGGGCGGATCAGGATTGTTGTGCCTGCGGTTGCTTCTGCCGCTGCCTTTTTGATGGAGCGGTAGGGGCTCTGCGAGGAGCCGTTTCCGGAGCTGTCATTGCCGTTCTCTGCGACATAAAGCACCCTGCCGCTGATTTCGGCAGCTTCTGCCGCAGTCAGGTTCACAATGCCTGTGTGCGGCATCAGGAGTGCCGGAACCGTGAACAGACTCAATAAAATTCCCCGCTGATAGTGTGGTTTCGCATTTTTCTTTTTTTTCATTTTCCAATTTTCCTTTCTGCGCTCAGGGACGCATAATGTACGCTGCACTCTGACACAGCGTTCCATTCTTATTATAAACCACATTTTATTCCGGAATCAAGATTGTATTGCCGCATGTCAAAAGACAATAGTACATATTTTCCCGAAAAATATGTCGGAAAGTCTTGCGTTTTGGTTCACAATATGATATAATCAGAACAGGGGGGATCTGCTATGAAAAAAAGACTGACAATCGGCGTGATCACAGCAGAATGCTATCGGGATTATATAGATCAGATGCTCCGCGGCATCATTGCACAAAGCACACTGGCGGACTGCAATGTCATTGTGCTGGCAGCGCGGAATAATTTTCAGGAGCCTGTCTCGCCGCATATTGCGCATGAAGCCGATCTGTACCGGCTGAGCGAATCGCCGTGCTTTGACGGGTTCATCTATGACCGGAATGCCTTTGCATACGGTCCCGTTCCAAAGCAGCTGGACGATCTGCTCCGGCACACCGGCAAGCCCGTGATGCTGCTGGATGCAGGGGAGCATCCTTATTTTGAAAACACCGTCTCGCATGATCCGGAGGCGTTTTCGCTGCTGATTGAGCATATGATTCAGGTACACGGGCACAGGAAAATCTACTGCCTGACCGGTACCAAAGGCACAGCACAGGCAAAGGAGCGTCTGGAAACCTATTTTCATGTGATGCAGCGCCACGGCCTGTATTATGATGAAAGCTATTATACCTACGGCGATTTCTGGCGGGATGCTCCTGTGAAATATGCGCAGCGGCTTATCAGCGGAGAGCTCGCTATGCCGGATGCGATTGTCTGCGCAAACGATATCATGGCAGATGCACTGATCGCCGCGCTCGGAAAGGCGGGCATCCGCGTGCCGCAGGATGTTGCCGTCACCGGCTTTGACGGCTATCTGGATGATGCACTGAGCCCCGTCAGCCTGACCAGCTTTCCGCATAGCTGTTATCAGCTCGGCGCCGATGCATTCAGGCGGCTTTTCAGCATCATAACCGGAAAAAGCTGCCGCAGGATTCAAACCAGACACAGCAGGATCCAGATCGGGCAGAGCTGCGGATGCATGCCGGTGATGCGGCAATCTGAAAAAAGCCGCAGAGAGCAGCGGCTGCTTTCCGTTTACAGAGAATGGTTTTATCACAGCGAAGTGCTCTTTGAACTGATGCATACAAAATCGCTCCATGATCTGCTGCTGCTGATTGCAAGCAGAATCTATCTTGTCTGTCACTGGAATCAGTTTCGCATCTTCCTGACGCATGATTATCTGCGCGCCGCCGGGGCAGATCCGCATCCTGCCGGCAGGAAAGACTGCTGCGAAGTGCTCTGGACAGACCGTGCAGGCAAAAGCAGCGGGATGGCAGAGCACCCGCTGAATCAGGCAGAGATCATATCCTATCTGACACAGGAGCAGGCACACCCGAGCGTTTACTATCTCTCCGCGCTGCACATGGATGAACGGCAGTTTGGGATCGCCGCATTGTCCTTCGGAAAGCTGCCCTGCTGCTATCAGCCGGAATACTGCACACTGATCAGTTACTTCTGTCTGGCGTTCGATCAGCTGGAAGAAAAAATGAAGCTCATGCCGCAGAATGAGGACGGCGGAAAGGCGCCGGAGAATCCCCAGCTTTACCGGCAGCTGCTTTTGATCCGTGAAGAAATGCAGCAGCATCCGGAAGCGGACTGGAATGTGCAGAAGCTCTGCGAACGCACACATGTCAGCAGAAGCTACCTGCAAAGAATGTATAAGTGCTATTTCGGGAAAAGCATTTTCGGGGAGCTGATTGACTTCCGGCTGCAGAAAGCCAGAGAGCTCCTCAGCAGCACGGAATACCCGATCTCACAGATCGCGGAGCTTTGCGGCTATGAAACCTATGCGCATTTCGCCAAGCAGTTTAAGGCGCAGGAGGGCGTCACGCCGTCAGCATTCCGGAAAACGCGCATGTGAACATACGCAAGACAGAAAAACCGCCGCCTGACTGCGCGTCAGGCGGCGGTTTTCAGATATTATCGGCTCAGCCTTTGAACAGATAGCGGACAAAGGTATACATATGCGGACGGATGGATTTTCCGACATGGTCGCCGCCCTGCACATAATGCCAGACATGATCGACACCGTTTTTATCGAGCAGATCATGATAGGCAACAGGTGTCTGGTAGACCACGGTATCATCTGAACCGGCTGTAATCATCAGCAGATAGGGTTTATTTTCGCCGAACCGGAACTGCTGCTCGGTCATCATGCCGGGTGCAACACCGGGCGCCGGACACATCGCACCGATGTATCCGAACAGATCGGGGCGCATAAATCCGATATAGAGCGATTCTCTGCCGCCCATTGAGCCGCCGGTGATCGCAGTG